>CAYRPT010000167.1:0-7661 GCA_964425895.1 uncultured Solibacteraceae bacterium
CGATTTGCGCCTCATGGCCGCGGTGAGCTTGAGGGGGTTGTAGTAGAACGTGGCCATCTGATCGAGGGACGGTCCGCCGAGGAAGTGGTTGTAGAAGGTGGTTTCGAGCTGATGGAAGTACTTGGGATCGCCGGTGAGCGAATGCATGCGCCAGGCGAACATCATCAGCGATATGGACGTACAGGTTTCCGCGATGTCGCGGAACTCATGGTCGACCACCTGCGGCAAGGCGTGGGGTTCCGGATAGCGCTCGATCACGCTGACGCCTCCGGCGACGAAGCTGCGCCGCGTGACGATGTCGGTCCAGACCGCGTCGAGATTCCGGCTCCACTCGGGTCGGCCGGTTTCGAGGGCGTGATCGGCGTAGGCCGAGAGCAGATAGTTCACCCGCACGGCGTGCGAGCGGGCGGCATATTGGCCGGAAAACAACGCGAGGCCGGCGGGGATCAGCCGGGTCAGGGTGGCCGAGAAATCCAGGTAGCGCTGGTCTCCGGTGGCCCGATAGAGGCGGAGGAACCCCAACTCATACTCGGAGTGCTCCCGTTCGGCGACGGTCTTGAAGTAGGGATTGCCGCCTTCGTATTCCTTGATGAGATAGTCGGCCCAGCGGCGTGCGGCGTTGAGGAGGGTGGAGCGGCCCGTGGCGCGGTAGTGGGCGACCGCGGCCTCGAAGAAGTGGCCCGCCGTGTAAAGGTCGTGGTTGATCTTGGGGTCGAAGCGGGAGGCGGGAGGGACCTGCGTGTTGATGTAGCCGTCGGGCTGCTGATTCTTGAGCACAAGGGCGGCGATGCGTTCGAGCTCCCGCTCCACTTCCTTGTCGCCGGTGACAGCCACCATGTAGGCGGCCCCCTCCATCCACTTGTAGAGGTCCGAATCGGCGGCCAGGCGCCGGGTTTCCGGCCCCGGCTCGGCTCCGGCGGCCCGCGCCTCAAAACCGCGGGGCAGAGGGGTCTCGAGTCCCTTCAGAATGCTGCCGGCGTTCCGGGAAACGCGGTCCCCGAGGAAACCGCGCACCTCGACATTGCCGAGAGAAACCGGACGGCACTTGGCGAAGGAGGCTGGCCAGTCCGCGGCGAAAACGCCGGATTTCCGGGCGGTCTGAGCCGGGCTGGCTCCGGTAAGCCCGAGGACCGCCGCCACGGACGCAACAAACAGCGCACCGATTCTAGGCATGCCCCCGTAGGATCGCCGAATGGCCTGGGCCTGTCAATAGCGCGCGTTCGATCACAGGTTCCGGGCCGCCGGAATGGCGCGATCGGCTTCCGCCACCGCCTCCGCGAGCTTCGCCGCCTCCGGCGCCAACGGTTCAAGGCGCGGGATGGCATCGACCAGCCGCCTGGTGTACGGATGACTTGGCCGGCCGAAGACCGTTCCGGCGTCGTTGCACTCTACAACGCGTCCCGACTTGAGAATCGCCACCTGGTCGCACAAGGAGGCGACCGAGAGCAGGTCATGGGAAATGTAGAGCATCGCCATCTCCCGTTCCCGGCTCAAGCGATGGAAGAGCCTCAGCGTTTCGGCCTGGTTGATTGTGTCGAGGGCGCTTGTCGGTTCGTCGGCGATCAGGAGCCGCGGACGGTGCAGAATCGCCATGGCGATTAAGACGCGCTGCGCTTGCCCGACGCTCAACTGAGCGGGACGGCGATTCAGAAAGGCCCGGTCGCTCGGCAAGTTTACGCTGGCGAGGGCCTCGGCGATGGCGATGGCCTCGCGATCCTGGTCCCGCCGCGCATGCGCGCGCCAGGCCTCGCGCATCTGCGTATGAATGCGCAAGGCCGGATTGAGCGCCGTGAGCGGACTCTGCAAAACCAGGGCGATATCACGCCCCCGTATCTGGCGCAGCTCACGTTCCGGTAAGTCCAGCAGATTCCGGCCGTCGAATAGGACTTCGCCTGTGACCTTCGCGCCTTTCAGATGCGCCAACGCAAGGATGGCGAGCGCGGCGGTGCTCTTGCCTGATCCGCTCTCACCCACCAGGCCGACAATGGAACGCCGCGGCGCCTCGATCCGGAATTCGTCGAGCGATCGGGGCCTTCCCGGATAGTCGACCGAGATCCGAACGCGGAGCAGGGGCTCTGGATCGCTCACGGCCGCCCCCAGGCGAGATGTTCCACGTTCCAATACAAGTGTGGCCGCAGGGCGGAGACGCGGACGTTACGGAGCGCCTTGGAGTAGCCGACCAGGACATTCTTGTGAACCAGGTAGATGATCGGGGCCTGCTCCCATACAATCTCCTGGATCCGGTCGAAGCGCCGCTTCCGTTCTTCCCGGTTGGCGGTTGACGCCTGCGCCCGCATATGCCGGTCGATTTCGGCCTCCCACTCGGTAGCCGGTTTTGGCTGCGCCGGATTCCACGGATGCTGGCCGGCCGAGCTGAGCCAGACGTTCATTTGCGCGTTCGGATCGAGGTCGACATTCGTGAAGCCGAGCAAACACGCGTCGTAGTCGAAGCTGCGCGTGATGCGTTCGAGCAGCGACGGAAAGTCCAGCGTCACCACGTGAACCTGGACGCCGATCTTCTTCAAATCCTCCTGGATCATCGCGGCCATTCGCTGGCGCGCCCGGTTGTCGGCATTGGTGATGATCGAGAACTCCACGGGTTTGCCGCCGGGGTCAAGCAGCCGCTCTCCGTGACGGCGGAAACCTTCCTTCTCCAGCCGCGCCAGGGCGCTGGCGGGCGAATAGGAGTGTGGCGTCAAGCCGGCGTGCCGCCAGAAACGGTTGGCTGGAGATACCGGCCCGAGGCCGGGAACCGCGTGTCCTCCGTAAACCACCCGGCACAGATCCTCCCGATGGATGGCCTCCGCGACAGCCCGGCGAAAGGCTTGCAGCCGAAACCATCGCTTGCGCTCGGCCGGAATCGGGGCGCCGGCTACCTGATTGAACCAAAGCATCTCCATATCGAGAGACGCCCCGGCGTCTCTGGCCTCGATCCGGGGATGACGCGAGAGCCGGTCGAAATGCGACGGCTGGATGAGGTTCATCAGCGAATACTGGCCGCGCTGGAAACGCATCAGTTCAATTTCGGAGTTTGATTGAATCTCCAGCCGCACGCGATCGAGATAGGGAAGCTGGCGTCCCTGGCTGTCCTTCTTCCAGTAGTGCGGGTTGCGCTCGAGCAGCAGCAGTGCGCCGGGCCGGTGATCGGCGATCCGGAACGGACCGAGAACCGCCTTTGGCGACCTCGCTGAGACGATCACCACCTGGTCGAACAGACGCTCGACACCTGCGATCGTCTTCGGAAACACGATCGTTAAATCGTGGCTTCCCGAGGCCGTCGCGCGGGTTTCGCCGCCGCCGGTGTCAAACGAATCCGCCACTGGCGAGAGCCGCTTCGGATCCATCAACTGCCGCCAGGTGTGGATCACGTCTTCCGCCCCAAACGGCGTTCCGTCGGAGAATCGCACACCCTCCCGCAACCGGAACTGGATCGAGGAGCCGTCGCGCGCGAGCTTCCACGAAACCGCCAACTCCGGCTGCAACTCCTGTGTCTCCCGGTGTACCCGGATCAGCACGCCCCCGGTCAGATATTGGACAATCTCGGACGCGTCATCGGACGCTGTGTTGGGTTCGAGGGTTTTCGGTTCGTACGGCAGTGCGAAGCTCAACTCGCCGCCGGCAAAGGCCAGACATGCGTTAACTAGCAGGATCGTGACGAATCTGAATCCGGATTTCATGAGACTCGTTCCTCCCCGGTCACCTGCGCCAGGCAGCCGACTACGAGCAGCAGCAGAAGCGCCGGTGCCAGCAGCCAGGGGTTCGTGGGGATCGCTGAGACATCCTCCAATTCGCGGAGCAGGTTGCCCCACGACGGCAGCGGCTCGGACACGCCGAGTCCGAGCAGGCCAAGGTTCGCTTCGGTCAGCAACAAGACGGGGATGCTCAGCCAGAACTGGGCCGCTAACACGGGTCTGACGTTGGGAAGCAGATGAACACGCAGGAGCGCCGCCCGGCGGCAGCCGCACGAACGCGCCTGTAAGAGAAACTCCGAGTTCTTGAGACGGCGAACAGCGGAGCTGACAACGCGGGCGGCGGCGGCCCAGCCGAGGGCGCCCAGTAGCGCGAACGTGATGACCACTGAGACCAGGGGCGCTGTGTCGAGAGGCAACATCGCGCGAACCGTCAGCAGCAGAAACAGCCAGGGCAGCGACAGGAACAAGTCTGTCGAGGCCTTCCCCAGAACCTCCACGAGCCCTCCGCAATAGCCGGCGGCGAGACCGACTCCGGCGGCGATCGCGGTTGCCAACAGCGCCGCGGCCGGAGCCAACAACAGCGAGATGCGTGTTCCGTACAGGAGTCTCGAGAATCGATCGCGGCCGAGATCGTCCGTCCCCAGCGGATGACTCCACGACGGAGCGGCCCGGATTTCCTCGCGAAACTGTTCCGAGTAGGAGTATGGCGCAATGATCTCGGCGAACAGGGAAGCGCCGGACACAAGTCCAAGCGCCGACCACGCAATTCGCCGTCTGAGCGTCATGACGCCCTCCCCTCACGGGAACAAAACGTAATCGTCCAATCCGAGAAAGCATTCGCGGCCAACGTAATCGCCGTAACGATCAGGGTCACGTTCACAAGCAGCGGCAGATCCCGGCTCATCGCCCCGGTCCACGCCAGTTGCCCGATTCCGGGAGAGTCGCAGATCACCTCCACGGGGATCGAGGAGGTGAACGCCAGCGTCACGGACACCCCGGCCAATGCCACGAGTTGTGGCGCGATCGAGGGTAGAACGTGCCAGCCAAGGATACGCATTGGACCGATTCCCTTGGCGACCGCCGTCACTACATGCGGCAGCGACGCGGCCTGAGTGAAGAGATTCCTGGCGTAACGGAATACCTGCGGCAGTAGGATCGCCCCGATCGCCCAGGAAGACGGCGCCCCGAGGAAGAGAAACGCCAGTGCGAGCACCGCCGACGGTAAGCAAAGCAGCGCGCCGGTAGCCGCGGTCGTCATCGCGTCATATCCCGGGATCCTCAGAAAATGGGTCGAAAGAGCCAACACGAGACCGGCGCCCCAGCCTATGACCAGACCTCCGCCTACGGAACGTACCGTGATCGGAAGCCGGTCGCGCAGCAGATCCGCCACCGGTTGACCCAGCGAGTTCGACACTCCCAGGTCGCCTCTGACGAAATGCGAAAGCCAGTCAACATAGAAGGTGAGAGGACCCTGGGCGTACCACTTGCCTGAGCGGAGAGTCGCGAGGCTTTCGGTGGTCCAGCGCGGGTCGAGTTCCCGCTCGTCGATGCCGAATCCTGGAGCTAGCCAGACCAGCGCAGCGCCGAACAATCCTGCCAGAAGCCACAGGCAAGTGAGCCAGGCCACGCGCCGGACGAGGCCAACGACAATCATCCTGCTATGTGTATCGGCGGCGCCGCGTCCGTCTCTTAGGGCGCGTCTCCTGAAGTGCGCCGCGAACCGGACGCAACGGTATGCGCCCCGGCGGCCACGAGGTCTGTCGGGCGGCGCAGGGAATCCTGCATCCGACGAGCAGAGAGTCCGGCAATCCTCCTAGCTGTACTTAGTCAAGTCGACCGGAGAGAACGACGGACTTGAGACATTCTGTCCCGCCAGAGTCGCCCTTCGCGGAATCCTTCGTTCCAAGCGATCTTCCCGTAGTACCAAGGCTCCAAAGTGCCGGATGAGCGTCAGAAGAGCTACGAGAAATGCCGCATCGCAACTAAGAAGTTCGCCATACACCTTGACGAATATCAAGTCTGCGAAGCCGCCCGCGGAGAGGCCAACCTGTCTTCTCGCCAAAGTCGCCATGATTTGTCAACATCCTTAATATCAATAGCTTGCCAACGGCTATGAGTGGCACCATGCTTGCGAGCATGTGGCTTCGAAGCGATGTCAAAGGACACAGAAGAATGGCCCCTCTCGGCCATCGCAGAGGGAAAGTGATGGGACCTCATAGACCCTTGGAAACGGCGATTCCGACGCGATACCCGGCGGGGATTCCTGCCTGTCTTTTGTCCGCCGGCAGAGGCAGGTTCGATAGTGACCCAGGCGGGTCTCCCAGCACGGCACACTGGCTTGTCCGGCGGATGTGGGACCGGACAACCATCGCCGCCGCCAACGACTCGGCCTTATGGGGCTGCCGGGCCGGACAATTTGCCCCTCTTGTCGCCTCGCTGGCTAAGGGCAATACCTCGATAGTGGTGCACGCGGAGTAGAAGATGAAAGACCTGACGCGGAAGCTCCTGTTTATGTTCCTGGCGCCTGGGCTGGCCTTGGCCGGCTCCGGCAAGATTTCCAACGACCTCGCTCATGTCAGCGGGAACGAGACCGTCGAGGTGATCGCTCGGTTTGATCACAGTCTTGACAAGAAGAGTCTTCAGAAGGTTCGTGCCAAGCTGATCAACAAGATCAAGACGGACGGCGGCCAGAAGAAGGGCGATCTGGACCTGATCAACGGCGCACTCATCAGGATCGCCGCGAAGCATCTGGCGAAGATCGCGGACGACGTCTCGATCGAATACATCAGCCCGAACCGGATGCTGGCTCCCGCGTTGGAGAAGGCCGTGCCGACTACGGGCGCGGACATCGCGCAGGATTATGGCTGGAACGGCGCCGGCGTTGGAGTGGCGATTATCGACAGCGGCGTCGGCGGCGACTGGCCTGCGAAGGACGGGACAACACGTACGGCAACCAGGGCTATGGAACCATCGGTTCGCCAGGCATCGACCCGTATGTCATTACCGTGGGTGCGATGAAGACGCGATCAACGACCTCGCGCGCCGACGACGAGATCGCCAGCTACAGCTCGAAAGGACCGACGGTTCTCGATCACATCGTCAAGCCGGATATCGTCGCTCCGGGAAATCGGATCGTCTCGCTCCTCGCGCATCGCAGCGCGGTGACGCAAGACTACCCGGATAATGCGATCTCGCCCTCCTACTATGTGAACACCAGCGTCAAAGGCCGGATTTCGTCAATCTACTACCGGCTCAGCGGGACCAGCATGGCCGCCCCGATGGTGAGCGGGGCCGTCGCGCTGCTGCTCGAGAAAGAGCCGGACCTGACGCCGGACCAGGTGAAGGCGCGGCTGATGAAGACGGCGTCGAAGAACTTCCCGGTCTCGAGCGTCGCCACCGACCCGGAAACCGGCCAGAGTTTCACCAGCCAGTACGACATCTTCACGATCGGAGCAGGCTATCTCGACGTTTACGCCGCGCTCACGAGCAACGAAGTGGCGCCCGCGGACTACGTCGCCCGCTCGCCGATCGCCTACATCGATGGAGAGACCGGCGAAGTGCGCGTCGGCTCGGAGTATCAGGAAGTCTGTGGCAGTTCGGCGCTGTGGAGCCGGAGCCTGGTGTGTGACGATTCGGCGCTCTGGGGCCGTTCCGCATTGTGGGGACGCTCGGCGCTGTGGGGCCGGGCTCTCGTTTGGGGCGACGCGGTCTTTCTGAGCGGGACCCCGGCGTTGTGGGGCAGTTCGGCGCTGTGGGGCCGAACCACATTGGACGGCTATACGGCGTTGTGGAGCAGTTCGGCGCTGTGGGGCCGAACGGCGGATTCCGTCACGGACGAGTCGGCGCTGTGGGGGCGCAACGGCGACTTGGTCTTCTCCTTAGGTTCATCGTTAACAACGGGCAACATACAGATCATGATTCAGGGCGAGGAGTAAGTGGACCCGCGGGGGAACTAATGTACTCCGGTCC
>CAYRPT010000168.1:0-7651 GCA_964425895.1 uncultured Solibacteraceae bacterium
GATCCTTTGGGATCCCATCATGGCCGAAAAGGGCGGCTACAAGCACTTCATGCTCAAGGAGATCTTCGAGCAGCCCCGGGCCGTGCGGGACACCATGATCGGACGTGTGGGTCAGGAGTCCGGCCGGATCTTCACCGGCGAAATGGATATCTCCGCCGGCGAGCTGCGCTCTTTCGAGAGCGTCAAGATCGTCGCCTGCGGCACCAGTTGGCACGCTGCTTTGGCCGGCAAGTTCATGATCGAGCGGCTGGCGCGGCTCCCCGTCGAGGTGGATTACGGAAGTGAGTTCCGCTATCGCGATCCGATCCTGGACGAGCGTACGCTGACGATTCTCATCTCCCAGTCCGGCGAAACCGCTGACACCCTGGCGGCGCAGCGCGAAGTGAAGCAGAAGGGCGGCAAGACGGTCGCCATCTGCAACGTAATGGGCGCCATGCTGACGCGCGAGGCCGATGGTACCCTGATGACCCACGCGGGTCCGGAGATCGGCGTGGCTTCCACCAAGGCCTTCACCTGCCAGTTGACCGCCCTGTTGCTACTCGCTGCCCGCCTGGCACAGGCGCGTGGGGGCTTGGACGTTGCGACTTCGCGCCAGCTCGTGGCGGAGCTGCTGCTCGTTCCCGGCAAGCTGGAGACGATTCTGTCGCGCGACAGCCAGTACGAGGACCTGGCGCTCCACCTCTCCCGCGCGCAGAACTTCCTTTTTCTGGGGCGCGGCATTCACTATCCGATTGCTCTCGAGGGTGCGCTGAAGCTCAAGGAGATTTCCTACATCCATGCCGAGGGCTACCCGGCCGGCGAGATGAAGCACGGCCCCAACGCGCTCATCGACGAGCAGCTTCCGGTAGTGGTGATCTGCACCTCGAACGGCTCCGAGGACAGCAAGCTTCGGTACGAAAAAACACTTTCGAATATCCAAGAGGTCAAGGCCCGCCAGGGCGTCGTCGTGGCCGTGGCGTGCGAGGGCGACGATCTGGTGCCGCGGCAGGCCGACCACACCATCTTCGTACCGCAGGCCCCGGAGCTGATGCTCCCGATTCTCGAAATCGTGCCCCTCCAGTTACTGGCCTATCACATCGCGGTTAAGCTCGGCTGCGACGTGGATCAGCCCCGCAACCTCGCCAAGAGCGTCACGGTGGAATGAAACAGGCCACACACCGCATCACGATCCCGACGCGAGGGAAGGGACTCTACGAGTTCACCGCGGAGGCCGAACGATGGGTCCGCGGCCAGGGCATCGAAACCGGGCTCCTGACCCTGTGGGTTTGCCATACCTCCGCTTCGCTCACGGTGCAGGAGAATGCCGACCCGGACGTCGGGCGGGATCTGAGCGATTTCTTCGAGCGAGTCGCCCCTGAGGACGCCCGGCTGTACCGGCACACCATCGAGGGCGCCGATGACATGCCGGCTCACATTCGTGCCGCGCTCACCCTCACCCAGATCTCCGTGCCGGTTGTCGGCGGACGGCTCACGTTGGGCGCCTGGCAGGGCATTTACCTCTTTGAGCACCGCGCCTGCGCCCACAACCGCGACGTCGTGTTGCACCTTCTGGGAGAGTGAGAAACGTCGGCCCGGTTGGGCCGGGCAGCTCGCGAGCGGCGTGGGCCTCGCTCTTCACCGGCTTTGGAGCTCGGGTTCACGCTCTCGGTTCCGGCGGGCTTGCCCGGCGGCTATGTCACCTCGCCGGCGCCTCGCAAGCCAGGCGGCGAAACGGCGGGTTGCGAGCGCGATGCCGGTATAGACCAGCCAGACGGCGCCGAGCGACGCCACACCCGCAATGGTCTGTCCGGCCACGCCCCCGACCTCTCCGGTGTGAACGAAGCGGAGAATCATGCGCGCCCGGCGGCCCGGGCTGTTCCCAGCGAAGGTCTCATGGCCCGTCACCTCGCCGGAGGCACGGTGGAGAGTCAGGGTCGAACGCAGATGGGGCTGGCCGCCGGAGCCCCGATCAATCGAGAAAGTAACGCTCTCTTGGCCGGTTCTGGGAACCGGAAATGTGATCGTGCGCCAGCCCGGCGATGCCTGGGAGGCGCGCGCCAGTAGCGGCTCGATCCCGTCGAGGTCCGGTGGTGCGGTTTCTCTGACGCCATGCCCGCCCTCAGGACCGCCGCCGCCGCGCGAGCCATGGGATCCACCAGCACCGCGAAGACCACTCGGTTGGGGCGGCTCGTCCCCAGCCGCGTGGTACACCAGGTCACTCATCCACGGATACGAGATGACTGCTCCGCTGAGCACGACGAGAAATAGGGGCGCGCAGCACCAGAAGCCAATAACGTTGTGCCAATTGAAATCGCGAGCCTTTCCGCGGAGTCCCCCGCGAAACCACACGACGGATCGGGCGGCGCTCCATTTCCACTGGCGGGGCCACCAGAGGTAGAAGCCGCTGCCGACGAGGAAAAGGAATGCCAGATTGCAGGCGCCGGTGATTGCCCGGCCCGTGTCGCGGCCTTCGCCCGTGGCGCCGAGCCAGCGGTGCCAGACAACCATGGTGCGGAAGAAGGAACGCAGGCCGGAGGACTCCTTCTCCACCAACTCGGCAGTGTAAGGGTTGACGTAGACGGTCGCTTCACGGCCGAAACCAAAGGCCACTGGCGCCTCTGACCCGGGCCGGATGGTGATGCTCGAAGGCTCGCCGGGAACGGAATCGATGAGTCGCCGTAGAGGAAGTGATTCCGTCGCGCCGGCGGGGACGCTGATCCCGGGAAGCTCGTCCCAGGCAATGAGCTGCTTTTCGTACGTCAGCAGCACGCCGGTGACCGACATGATGAAAATCACCGCTCCGGCAAATATGCCGCCCCCGACGTGAAGCCAGAAAACGATCTTGCGGAAACGGATCATGGCATTGGTTCTCTTTGCCAGGTGAGGAACGGACTCATCAAATCTCCGCTCAGCGGCGGAGAAGGTTGTTGTAAACGCCAGTGAGTTGCACCTCCGAAGGGTGGGCAGCGCACTGGGATCAAGTGCTGTCCGCCGGAAGCACACCGTCCGGTGGACCACGATCTTCTTTTCTCCAGATGATCCGCTCCTCGGGTGGGGTGAATTCTCATTAGGTCATATTTGCAACTAAATGTCAACAATTGAATGGTAACGGTCGTCGCGGGACGCCGGACGGCCAAGAACCCGGCCCGGCCGGAAAACCGGGCCCCTTCCCCGGTGGATGGGACGCCCCAGGCGGCGCGGCGCCGGCGTCCTGCTTTCGTCTTGCCGGCCGCGACGGTCGCGGATGCCAGTTACAATGGAAGGCGCTCCCGCGCAATGATCGGCAAGGTCATCTCTCACTACGAGATCCGCCGCCAGCTTGGCGCCGGCGGGATGGGATCCGTCTATGAGGCGGTCGACCAGCGTCTCGGGAGGCGCGTCGCCCTCAAGTTTCTGGCCGGGAGCCTGCTCGAATCGGCGGACGCGCGCGCGCGCTTCGAGCGCGAAGCGCGGGCCATCTCCCTGCTGAACCATCCCAATATCGGCACCCTCTACGACTTCGAGAACGCCGGCGGCTATGCCTTCCTCGTGCTCGAACTCCTGCCGGGAGGGACGTTGCGCGGCCGTTTGGATGCGATCCGGACCGCCGGGCAGGCCGTTCCGATCCCGGCCGCTATCGATTGGGCCGGGCAGCTCGCCGCGGGTCTCGGCCACGCCCACCGGAAAGGGATCGTCCACCGCGATGTCAAGCCGGCCAACGTGCTGTTTGACGAAGAGGACCGCCTCAAGATCACCGATTTCGGACTCGCGAAGCTGCGCGAGAGCGCCCGCTTGACAGGCACCGGAACCACCATGGGTACGGCGGCCTACACCGCGCCGGAGCAGGCGATCGGACATGGGGAAGCCGATCATCGCGCTGACATCTTCTCGCTCGGTGTCGTCCTCTATGAGATTCTCTCCGGCGACCTTCCGTTCAAGGCCGATACCCAGTTGGGAACGCTTCATAAGGTTCTCAACTCGCCGCCGGAGTCCCTTCGCGCGCGGAACCCGGATGTCCCGGAGGATCTGGAACTGGTAGTGAAGCGGTGTCTCGAAAAGAACGCCGACGACCGCTTTCCCACGACCGACCACTTGATCGCCGAGCTGCGCCGTCTCGCCGGCGCGACGCAACCCTGGTCCCGGACGGACACCCTCGCCGGCATCCCTTTACCTCCGCCGGCCCATGCCCACGGGGATGACGCGAGCACCATCTACGCGCCTGCGCCGCGCGCTCCTGTCTTCCGCGCCGGCCGCCGTTGGTGGTTGCTCGCCGCGCTTTCCGCGCTCCTGGCCGTTGCGGGCGCCATCCTGTACGAACCGCTCTCGCGGTGGTTATCCGGGACGCCCCGCGAACGCAAACTCGCGGTGCTCCCGTTCGAGCACACCGGCGGCGACGAGACGGCCGAGGCCTTCGCCCGCGGCCTCACCGAGACGCTGACCGCCGCGGTCACGCAAATTCGTTCGGCCCGACGGACCCTCTGGGTGGTGCCCGCCAGCGACTTGCGTTCCCAGGACGTTGCCAGCGCCGACGCCGCCCGCCGGGCATTCGGTGTGAACCTTGCCGTGACCGGCTCGATCCGCCGCGACCGGGACCGGGTCCGGGTAACCATCAACCTGGTGGACGCTGGTGCGACCCGCCAGATCTCCTCGCGGATCCTGGAGGCGGCTACCGACGAGTTGCCCGGGCTCGAGCGGCGGCTGCTGGCGGCGCTGGCCGAAATGCTCGAGCTCGAACTGACTCCGGCGGACGGATTCCGGGCTTCCGGCACCGAGGTCGCCGCCGCCTACGATGCCTACGTTCTGGGGCGCGGCTTCCTCCAGCGCTTCGATCGTCCGGGACACCTGGATCTCGCAGTCCATCAGTTGGAAAGAGCGCTTAGGGAGGATCCGGATTATCCGATGGCGCTGGCCGGCCTCGGCGAAGCGTTGCTCGTTCGGTACGATCTCAGCCGTGAGTTGAGCTGGCTCAACCGCTCGCGCTCGCTCAACCAGCGGGCCGCGGCGCTGGATCCCGAACTAGCTCCGGCGTTCATCAACCTCTGCCTCCTCTATACGCGGACCGCCCGCTTCGAGGAGGCGATCGCCGCCGGCCGCCGCGCGTTGGAGATCGATTCGCTCAACGGCGATGCCTACCGGGCGCTCGCGGGCGCCTATGATCAGAGCGGGCAGGACGCCAAAGCCGAGGAAACTTACCGGTCGGCCATCGACCTCCAACCCGTATCTTGGCTCGCTCACAAGGATCTCGGCGTCTATTGCTTTCACAAAGGACGCCTGCGCGAGGCCGAGCGGGAGTTCCGGAAGGTAATCGAGCTCACTCCCGATAATGAATGGGGCTATCGGAATCTGGCGGCCGTCTTTCAATCCTCCGGGCGCTATGGCGAAGCCGAGGCGCTGCTCAAGCAAGCCGTCGAGGTGGGCGCTACCGCCGTGAACCTCTCGAACCTTGGGTCCCTGTACTTCGCCTTGGGACGGTACGAGGAAGCGGCCCGGGCGTTGGAGCGCGCGGTTGCCCTCGCTCCGGAAGACGCGATCATCCGGGGCAACCTCGGCGACGCCTACCGGGTGATCGCCGGGAGCCGCGAGTTGGCCGAAGCTGCCTACCTCCAGGCGATCGAGATCGGCCAGCGGAAGCTCGCCGTCAGCCGGGCTGATGCCGTCCTGCTCACCGGCTTGGCCGTTTACAGCGCGAAGATCGGCCGTCACGACGAGGCGCTCGCCTATCTACAGGAAGCGGCGCAAACCGGAGACCTTGCCTTCAATCTGAAATATCAGTGCGCCGTCGTCCACTTGCTCGTGGGGCGGCGGGACGCGGCGCTGGCCATGCTGGAGGAGGCCATTGCCGGCGGCTATCCGGCCGCCGAGATGGCGCGGGACCCCGACCTCGTCCCGCTTCGCTCTGAACCCCGATTCCTGCGCCTGGTTTCCAGGCCGCCCTCTCCGGCGGCGCCGGCGCAATGAAAACAAGGAGGACCGATCTGTGAACCTGACGCTCGTTGGTTTGATCGTCGGCGCCGTCTCCGGGGCTTTGTTCGCCGGCAGACGTCTCCGCGCGAAGCCGGGGGAAGAGCCGCCGATCGATGGCGGCGCTGGTCCGGGAGTGTTCCCCGGCGAGGAGTATCACGTTCGCGTCACTGCGTCCGGTGATTCCCTCCAGTTCACGACTCCCGATGGCAAGGACGCTTCGAGGCTCTTCGTCAGCCCTTCGACACCGGAGGCCACCAACGTGATTTCTTGGGAGTTCGATGTGCCGGATCAACAGGTAATCGCGGCCCAGGTTTTCTTCGAGGGCGGAACGCCGTTGTTCCGGACCGTGAACGCGGAGCGCGGGCGGATCACCGATGATACGATTGGAACCGGCCGGCAGATCGTACGGAAGACCCTCAAGCAGGCGGGCGTGTCGGACCCGGTGCTCGGACTGACGGAGATCCTTCCCGGCGACGAGTACAAGTATAGTGTTGTGGTGCTGGCGCGCGCCGGCGGGAGCTCGCGCGCCTATGCCGCCGACCCGATCGTGATCGTCCGGCACGACAGCCGGTAGGAAGAGAGGAGACCCATGCCCAACCCACATCCGCCTGGCCCGAATGCAGGCAAGAAGTTCCTCGTGAATGTCACGGTGGAAAACAAGCAGATCCAGTACCGCCTTCCCGACGGCAAAGACGCAGCCGAGCTCGAAGTCCGGGCCAGCGGGGCGAAGAAATTCAAGAGCGTCGTCTGGGAGTTCCAAATCCCCGGCGTGACCGAGGCGCTGATCGAATTCATCTCCACGACGCCGTTCTTCGATCGCCGCAACGATTTCGCGTTCGATATGGTCCGCGACAAGGGTAAGAAGTCCATCGCTATGAAGCTGAAGTCCCTGGACTGGGCCGAGGACGACGTGCGCGCCATTGCCAACGGCGACCGATTTAAGTACAGCGTCACCGTGACCACCCCATCGGAGAAATACCACGACGACCCCATCGTTATCGTCCGCGGCAACGGCGACAACGGTGACGACGGCGACAACTGAACGGCCGGTCCGCGGCGCCAGCGCCCGGCGGCCGTTCGATACAATGACTGCGGGAGGTGGATCATGATCCGGAAGCGGATGACACGCCGGTGTGTGCTGGCCGCCGCGGGTGTTGCCCCTGTGGTGATCCCAGCCGGCGCAAAGGTGGTCAAGAACGGCCGGCTGAAACAGTCGGTCTGCAAGTGGTGCTACAAGGACTTCACCCTGGACCAGCTTTGCGAGAACTCGGCCGCGATGGGCATTGTCGCCATCGATCTGCTGACGGCGGACGAATGGCCCGTGGTCGCCAGGCATGGCTTGACGTGCGCTGTCGGCTCCGGCATCTGCTCCATCGCCGACGGGCTCAACGTCAAGGCGAATCACGCCCAGATTGAGGCGAACTTCCGCAAGCTGCTCCCCCTGGCCGCCAAGCACAAGGTCCCGAACCTCATTTGTTTCTCGGGCAACCGCCGGAATATCTCCGACGAGGAGGCTTGGGAGAGCTGCGCCATGCTGCTGAACAAGGTGAAGGCGCAGGCCGAGGACGTCGGCGTGACGATCATCATGGAATTACTCAACTCCAAGGTGAATCACCCGGACTACCAGTGCGACCGGACGCCCTGGGGCGCGGAACTCTGCAAGCGCGTCAACTCCCCCCGCGTGAAGCTGCTGTACGACATCTACCACATGCAGATCATGGAGGGCGAC
>CAYRPT010000169.1:0-7635 GCA_964425895.1 uncultured Solibacteraceae bacterium
AAGGCCGTTCTGCGCCCCGGAGGGCAAGAACTCGATCGGATCGAAACTCATCAACCGGGCACGGTGGAATTCGTGCCGTCCGCCCCCGGCCAGCAACGCCGGCGCGTGGAAGGGGAACGGCTCTGGATGGTGTACGGCGCGCAGAACCGTCTGAAGCTGTTCCGGGCCAACGAGGCGCGCACCTGGACCGATGGCCGTCCCGATGAAAAGGGAGACCCCGGACCGCCGATGGCGACCCGCAGCCGGGTTATGTTCGCGCACTTTCAGGAAGACACCGGCGCGGCCGAGCGGATTGAACAGTCGGGAGAGTTCTCCTACACACGCGGCGAGGAGCGCGCCCGGGCGGAGACGGCCTTCTTTGAGCCCCAGCGAAACCTCGTTCTTCTTCGCACCGCGGCCCGGATCTCGAACCCGGGCGGATCGACCAGCGCCACTGAGATTCTGCTCGACGAGAAGCAGGGGGTCTACACGGCCTCCGGCGGGGTGAGTTCCACGCGCCTACCCGAAGAAGGCGGCGGCTCCAGCGGGATGCTTGACGCCGCGGAGCCCGTTCATGCCACCGCGGAACGGATGGTGGCGTCCTCCGATAGAGGCTATGTTTCCTACGAGGGCACGGTCGCCCTCTGGCAAGGAGCGGACCGTCTCCATGCCGATCGGGTGGAGATCAATCGCAAGGCGGGAACGCTCACGGCCACCGGCCACGTCGTCAACCGGTTCGGCGTACGTTCGACCGCTGCCCCCCGGGGCCGGTCAACTCCTTCTTTCACCGTCGTGCGGTCCGAAGCGATGAGTTATCTGGAGCAACATCGTTCGGCACACTACCGCGGCTCGGCGCATTTGGAACAACCCGGTCTCCAGATTCGCGCCGAGGAGCTAAGGGCCTATTTCCGCGACGAGGCGCCCGTGCCGGGAAGCGCCGGCGGGGCCGTTCTCGATCACGCCATCGCCGACGGGGCCGTACGGATCGTGCAGACTACCGGCGAGCGCACCCGCACCGGGGCGTCGGAGCACGCGGAGTATTACGTAAGCGAAGATAAGGTCGTTCTGACCGGCGGGATCGCTAAGCTGGTCGACAGCGAACGCGGCACGGCCGAAGGCCGTCAATTGACCTACTATGCCAGCGATGATAGGCTGCTGGTTGACGGCGCGGAGGCGCTTCCCGCCGTCAGCCGGCTGCGAAAGAGGAAATAGGCGCGGTGGCTCCCGCCGGGGAAGCGGATGCGGACGCTCGAGACGACAGAAATCTCCAAAGCCTATCGAGGGCGCAAGGTCGTCGACGACGTTTCGGTACGGGTCGTTCAGGGTGAAGTTGTAGGCTTGCTGGGACCCAACGGAGCGGGCAAGACGACATCCTTCTATATGATTGTCGGGCTCATTAGCCCGGATTCCGGCCAGGTCCGCCTTGACGGCGAGGGTATCACGCACTTGCCGATGTACCAGCGCGCGCGACGTGGAATCAGCTACCTGCCGCAGGAGCCCTCGATCTTCCGGAAACTCACGGTCGAGGAGAACCTGATGGCGATTCTCGAGACGCTGGCCCTGACGCGCCACGAGCGGCGGGAACGCATGGAGGCGCTGATCGAGCAACTGGGCCTCGGGAGGGTCCGGAGGAATCGCGGGTACGCGCTTTCCGGCGGCGAGCGGCGCCGGGTGGAAATCGCCCGCTCGCTCGTCATCAGCCCCAGCTTCCTCCTCTTGGACGAACCCTTCAGCGGCATCGATCCGATTCAGGTGCTGGAGATCCAGAAAATCATCTCGGAGTTGCGGCGTTCGGGCATCGGAATCCTGGTCACAGACCACAATGTACGCGAAACGCTCGCGGTGACCGATCGCGCCTACATCATCAATAACGGGAGGATCTTCCGCGCGGGCAGCCCCGAAGAGCTCGGCAGAGACCCGGATGTGAAACGAGTCTACTTGGGCGAGAGCTTCACCTTGGAGATCAACTCCTGGCGGTAGGCGGCCGCCGCTCAGCCCCGCAGGTAGGCGTCGTCGCCCCGGATCCAGTCTTCCCGCCGGGGGCAGAACAGATCGATGGCGACGCTATCCTCGATCGCCTCCACCCGGTGCACGACGTGCGGCGGGATACGCAGCGCCTGCCCCGGCCGAAGATCCTCGATTTCGTCGCCCGCCGTGAACCGCAGCCGTCCTTGCTCCAGGAGCGTGACTTGCTCGTTCTCGTGGTGGTGCACCGGAACCACCGCGCCTGAGGCGAGGAAGATCCGGGCCACGGTCATCCTCTCGGTGTGAATTACCTGCCGCGCGATCCCGGGACTCAGCTCCTCTTTTTCGGCGGCGCTCCAGTCAAAGATCTCCATGCGCGACATTGTCGCACGACCCCGTACGCCGCCGCCGGACGGCTTAAACCCGTGGTGTATCATAAGGGTTGCGCTTCCGGAGGAGTTAGTGAATGAAGGGAATCGTCCTCGCGGGCGGATCGGGCAGCCGCCTGTTCCCCCTTACCAAGATCACCAATAAGCACCTGTTGCCGATTTACGACAAGCCGATGATCTATTACCCGATCCAGACGCTTGTGGATGCCGGTATTCAGGAGATCATGATCGTCACGGGCGGCCGTAATTCCGGGGATTTCCTCCGCCTGCTGGCCAACGGGCGGGAGTTCGGCCTGCGCCACCTCAACTATACATATCAGGAGGGAGAAGGCGGCATCGCCGATGCCCTCAGCCTCACCGAACACTTCGCCGACGGCGAGCCGATCTGCGTGATCCTGGGCGATAACATCATCGAGGAGAACATCCGGCCAGCCGTCGAGGACTTCCGCCGGAATCCGGCGGGCGCCAAGATCATGTTGAAGGAGGTCGATGACGCCCACCGCTTCGGCGTGGCCGAAATCGAGGGCGATCGTATCGCCGGGATCGAGGAGAAACCGAAGCAGCCCAAGTCACGCTATGCCGTTACCGGCATCTACATGTACGACGGCACGGTGTTCGACAAGGTGGGGCGTCTTGAACCCTCCGAACGCGGTGAGCTGGAGATCACCGACGTCAACAACCTGTACATCCGCGATGGTTCTCTTCGCTTCGACTTTCTCAAAGGATGGTGGACCGACGCGGGCACCTTCGAATCGCTCTTACGTGCCGCGAACCTTGTGGCCGCCAAACGCCGGGGAGAAATCGCCAGCAAGGTGGAGGATTAGGTGGACGGGGTGGAAATCGGCTTGCCCGTGTGTAAGAAGGGGCTCGGCGAGTTGATCGTCCGGCCGGATTCCGGCCGTCTCATCGAGGGCGTCGCCATTGAACCCCAGGCGCTCTATCCTGATGACCGGGGCCACTTCCTCGAGGTGGCCCGGCTGAGCCAAGGTCTGTTGGCGGCGTTCCCCGGGGCATCGACCCAGGTGTCGGCCGCGCTCAGTTATCCGGGCGCCATCAAGGCATTCCACTATCACCGCTATCAGACGGATTGCTGGGTGCCCGTAAGTGGTCTGCTGCAGGTCGCTTTGGTGGACCTTCGCGCGGCTTCGCGGACCTTCGGTGAACGCAACACCTTCTATATCGGGGCGCTCCGGCCCTGGCGAGTGCTGATTCCGCCGGGCGTCGGCCACGGCTACAAGGTGGTCAGCCCCGAACCGGCGGTGCTCGTCTACGTCACGGACCGTTTCTATAATCCCGAAGATGAGGGCCGGATCCCCTACGACGATCCAGGAATCAACTACGACTGGGAGATCCAGCACAAATGAAGCTCTTGGTGACGGGCGGCGCCGGGTTCATCGGCTCTGCCTTCGTCCGGATCGCCATCGCCGAACGCCCGGACCTGAACCTTTGCGTCCTTGACAAGCTGACCTACGCCGGCAACCTGGAGAATCTGGCTCCGGTGTCGGCCAGCGAGAGGTATCGCTTCGTGCGGGCCGATATTGCCGACCGCGCCGCCGTCCTCCAGGCACTCGATGAAGAGCAACCCGACGCCATAGTCCATTTCGCGGCGGAATCCCACGTCGACCGCGCCATTCTTGGCCCGGATCCGGTATTCGAAACGAACCTGCGGGGCACCTACACACTGCTCGAGGCGGTGCGAGCCCGTGACATCGGCCTTTTCCTCCACGTCTCGACGGACGAGGTATACGGCAGCATCGATCCGCCGCACGAGGCCGATGAAAGCTATCCCCTCCGCCCGACCAGCCCCTACTCCTCCACCAAAGCCGGCTCGGATCTGTTGGCCCTCTCCTACCACACGACGTACAAGCTCCCCGTGACGGTGACGCGCGCCTCGAACAACTACGGTCCGTATCAATTCCCCGAGAAGTTGATTCCGCTCATGATCACCAACGCGCTCGAAGACCGGCCCTTGCCCATCTACGGGGACGGCTTGCAGATTCGTGATTGGCTCTATGTGGACGACCATTGCCGGGCGCTGCTGGCGGTTCTCGACCTGGGGAGCGCCGGGGAGATCTTCAACATCGGCGGCAATTGCGCCCTGCCGAACATCGAAGTCATCCGGCGCATCCTGAGCGCCACCAAGAAGCCGGAAAGCCTGCTCCGGCACGTGGTGGACAGGCCCGGGCATGACCGCCGCTACGCGCTGTCGAGCGCCAAGATCCAGACCCGGACCGGCTGGCAGCCGCAAATGGCCTTCGAGCAGGGTCTGGCCGAGACCATCGCGTGGTATCAGCGGAACCAACAGTGGGTGGCCCGCGTGAAAAGCGGCGAATACCAGGAGTACTACTCCCGCAACTACGAAAACCGGTGAAGATTGCTCTGGCGGTTCTTTGAACCGCCTCGCCGAAGCTACCCGGGATTATCGTAAGAGCCGGCTGAGACGCGGCCGTCGCGGGCGGGACCTCTCCGCCCGATCTATACTCAAACGTGAGAGCCGGAAAGGAGCGCTTCCATGCCAGCCACCCGACGTCAGTTTCTTCAGGCCGCCACCGTAACCGGAGCCGCCGCTGCGCCCGGCTACTCCGCGAATGATCACATTCAGATCGCGCTGATCGGCGCGGGCGGCATGGGCTCCGGCGACGTCCGCTACGCCTTGTCGGTTCCCGGAACGCGCCTGGTAGCCGCCTGCGACGTATACGACGGCCGCCTCACCCGCGCCCGCGAAGTCTGGGGCGGCGGCGTCGCGACCACCAGGGACTACCGCGAGATCCTCGCCCGGAACGACGTGGATGCCGTGATTATCGCCACCCCCGACCACTGGCATGCCGCGATGATGATCGACGCGCTGAAGGCCGGCAAGGACGTCTATTGCGAGAAGCCGATGGTGCAAAAGGTCGAGCAGGGGCTCGCGGTGATTGAAGCGGCGAAGAAATCGGACCGGATTCTTCAAATCGGCAGCCAGTACGTCAGCTCCATCGTCTATCACAAGACACGGGATCTGATTCGGAGCGGCGCCATCGGTGAGTTGAACATGGTGGAGGCCTGGCTCGATCGGAATACCGCTCTGGGAGCATGGCAGTACTCCATCCCGCCTGATGCCTCGCCCGAAAACATCGATTGGGACCGTTTCCTCGGCAGCGCGCCGAAACACCCCTTCGATCCGATCCGCCTCTTCCGCTGGCGTAACTACCAAGACTACGGCACCGCGGTAGCCGGCGACCTGTTCGTTCACTTGCTCTCCGGGCTGCACGTGGCCACCGGATCGACAGGGCCAACGCGCGTATTCGCCACCGGTGGACTGCGATATTGGAAGGACGGGCGGGACGTGCCCGACGTCATGCTCGCCATGATGGACTATCCGGCTACTGGCCGCCACCCGGGCTTCAATCTGGCGCTACGCGTGAACTTCAAGAGCAGCGAGCCCGAGGAGCGATTCGGTTTTCGCTTCGTCGGAAGCGAGGGCGTGCTTACCGCCGGATCGAACGTTACGCTCGTGAAGCGCCCCCCGAGGCTGAGCCGGGTTACACCATCGGGACGTTTCCCCAGGCGATCCAGGAGAAGTATCTCCGGGAATATCGCAAGCAGTACGTGGAGCGGGAGGCGACCGCAGCGAACATGCGGGAGGCCGAGGAGATCGTCTATGAGCCACCCCGCAATTACAGCGCTCACTTGGAGCACCACAAAGTATTCTACGCCGCCCTGAGGAGCCGCCAGCCGGTGATCGAGGACGGCGTGTTCGGTTTCCGCGCGGCCGGCCCGTCACTGCTCTGCAATACAAGCTACTTCGAAGGCCGCACGTGCCGCTGGGCTCCGGATGAGATGCGGGAAGCCTGAGGCTCCGCGCCGCTCCCCCGGGTTCCGTCATTCGGCTCGTGGAGAGCCCGGTAGAGAGCCATAACGGCCGAAATCCGTTCGGCTTCCGAGGCCAGCCCCGCGGCCGCAACCTGGTGGCGGATTTGTTCGAGGTCGGCATCCATGACCGGCTCGTCCGGTGTACGAGCCTGCGCCGGCCCACCTGAGAAACCTGCTTCCCGGGTTGGAGCGCACACCGCTGTTTCTATGCCAGAGGCAGCCGGCGCCGGATGGCCGGAGGCGCGTGACAACCCACCAGAGGCCTCCGGGTGATGAAGACCCCGAACTTCCGTTCCCGGCGGCCCTTGCGTCGCATTCGCCATAGCACGAGGCCTCACTTCTCGCAGAAGATGGGGCGCTGCCTGCCGCTCAAAGGGCGCGGACCGCACGCCTGACGGCGGACACGTCCCACCGCGTCACGAGGGCACTGCTTTACGCGTCGCCAGAACCGCCTCTGGGCTCAGGCGGCGCGACCGTTGTACAACGCCACGTACAATCGCAGCATGTCGGCGGCCGTTTCCAGGCCGGACGACTGTACCACGCCGCGATTCTTGTCCAATAGTTCCGAAATCGCGTTTTCGTCGGCGGCATCCTGCGGGGAGATCGGGTCGGATGAGAGGAAGATACCTGTTGGCAGGAGGCCGACGTGGGCCTTATGATTGCCGGTCGTCATCGCTTGGTGACCTCGTCGATATTATACTGCAACGTCAATAGGATTCGTAGGCATTTATCCGAAATTTTCAACGGACTACCCGTACACCCCCACCCCTGGCGCGATCCTGCCGGACCTCCCAACGTTGGCCACGTCACGCGCCTCCGGCCGCGCGGCCTAAGTCCGGCCGCACGGATCTTCGACGCCAAGGGCCTGCATGCTGAACAACAACGCCCGCGGAACATGGTACATGCCCTTGTAGTGGTTGCCTTTGCAGTCGTTGGCACGGACGCCGAGGCGGTCGCAATAGCCGAACCATTCCCCATACTCCCCATCCACGAAATGCCCGAAGACGTACTCGTCCAGCTTCTCCAGCCAC
Organism: uncultured Solibacteraceae bacterium; assembly: GCA_964425895.1. GTDB lineage: Bacteria > Acidobacteriota > Terriglobia > Bryobacterales > Bryobacteraceae > CAYRPT01. Next base: position 7,217 of record CAYRPT010000169.1, read on the forward strand.
TCCGCCCACCGGGTGTCTCCGGTGAGCACATAGGCCAGGGTCACGGCATAGATGGCTTCGGTGTGCGGCCACCAAAGCTTCATGTTTGCTTCGAGCTGGAGGGGCGGTTTGCCGTGCACGTCGACGAAGTAGTAGAGGCCGCCATAGGAACAATCCCAGCCGAGTTCGAGGGAACCCTCCAGGATCCGGAGCACCTCTTCCTGCCGCCCGGCATTCGGGGCGCGGCAGAGCCAGCGCAACAGCAGCCAAGCCACCTCGATGGAATGCCCCGGGCAGAAAAGGCGCCCTTCCGGTGTCTGGTAGAAGTGAACGCCGTTGGGCGCCGCCTCCTCGAGAAACACGCCGAGATTCCGGTCCGCATGCCGCATCGCGGTCTCGAACACCTCGTCCATGACCTGCCAGTACCGGCGGTCGGCCAG
>CAYRPT010000170.1:0-384 GCA_964425895.1 uncultured Solibacteraceae bacterium
TCCCGCAACGGCGGCCCGGAGCTGCGCACAGCCGCCAACACCCCGCCGGCGGCCAGCCTCGGGGAGTGGGCGCTCGCCACGACGAGGAACGGCTCGCCCCTTGCCGCGAGGGTGCCGAGGTCGAAACGAATCGCCCAGATGCCGGGATTGCCCGTCCGGCGCTGGTACACGATATGTCCGGAAGGGTCGTAGCGCGGCGCGTCCAATGTCTGCCCCGGAAGCGCGAGGATGTCCTTGCGCTGTCCGCCGGAGTAGATTGCCAGCGTGTCCGCGGCTTCCACGCGGTGGACAACGAAGAGCGCGCCGCGGCCGCCGGGAAGTGGACCCACCCCGTGGAAATCGATCTCCTTGCCCGGCTGCGGCTGGAGGACGAGCTTCGGGTCC
>CAYRPT010000170.1:394-7635 GCA_964425895.1 uncultured Solibacteraceae bacterium
GCCGACACCTCAAACAGGCCGCTGCCGCCGGTCTCGAACAGGATCCGGCCGTCATCGAGCCACGCCCCGCCGGCGTCCTCGTAGAAGCCGCCCGGCACCAGGCAAATCACCGAGGCGCCGCCGCTGGTCGCCGGCGCCTTCCAGAGACGATCCTCGGCGCCAAAGGCGACCCAGGCGCTATCCGGCGACCAGAACACCATCGCGGCGCCATTGCTGCCGGGGACCTCGCGCGCCTCAAAACGGTCCAGATCCCGCACCCAGACCCTCGACTCGCCCAGGTAGGCGAGCTGTTCGCCGTCCGGCGACAGCACGGGCTGCGAGAACCGCCCGGCCACGGGTATCTCGAGTTTCCGAACCGGCCGGCCACCGCCGGAGTCCCACCGCAGCCAGCCGGCCAGGGCCACCAGGGCCAGCAGCGCGGCCGCCACCCAACCCGACATGGTGAGCCATCGCGGGGCGGAGCGCGCGGGCGGTTCCATGACCGGTCCGGCGGTCACCGCGGCCCAGGAGTCGCGGCCCTCGGCGAGATCCTCCATCCAGACGCGCGCCTCACCGATATCCCGCAGGCGGCGGCGCGGATCTTTTTCAAGGCACCTTTCCAGGAGACGGCGCAACGCGGGCGGTGTGTTCGCGGGCAGCGCATCCCATTCCGGCTGGCCGCGGAGGATGGCCGCGAGTGTGTCGCTCACCGAATCGCCCAGGAAAGCCTGCCGGCCCGTCAGCATTTCGTAGACGACGGTCCCAAAGGCCCAGATGTCGGAGCGGCGGTCGACCCCCTTGCCCCGGGCCTGCTCCGGGCTCATGTAGCCCGCGGTGCCGAGAAGCAGTCCGGCCGGCGTCGTCGCCAGGGTCAGCGTCGGTGACTGGCGCGGGTTACCGAGGTCGGCGTCCTCGTCCAGCGCCTTGGCCAGCCCGAAATCCAGAACCTTCACCGTCCCGTCGGATGTCACCTTAATGTTGTGCGGCTTAAGATCGCGGTGGATGATGCCCTTCTCGTGGGCCGATTCGAGCGCATCCGCGATCTGGCAGGCGATGTGGACAACTTCTTCCACCACCAGGGGTCCGCGCTCGATCCGGTCGCCGAGCGTCGGGCCTTCCACGAGCTCGATGACCAGGGCGTACGTGCCGTCGGAGTCCTCCAGGCCGTAGAGCGAGGCGATGTTTGGGTGGTTGAGGGCCGCCAGCGTCTGGGCTTCGCGGTGGAAGCGGGCCATCCGATGGGCATCGTTGGACAGCAACCGGGGCAACACCTTCAAGGCCACCTGGCGGCCGAGCCGGGTGTCCTGGGCACGATAGACCACGCCCATTCCCCCGCGCCCGAGCTCGCCGATGATGCGGTAGGGGCCGATTTGCTGCCGGTCGCCCTGAATCTCATCCAGGGCCTCCACTGCCAGCGGCTCCATCGGCCGGTCGAGCAACCCGGCGTCCTGCTCGTGCGCTTTCAGCAGGCGTTCGACTTCCGCGAGGATCTGGGGGTCCCCGCCACAAGTGACCTGAAGCCATTGTTGGCGGTCGGCGGGCGGGCGCTCCAGCGCCTCGTCAAACAAAGCGAGGATGCGATGCCAATCAGGTGGACTCGGCATGCCGCGCCGTCAGCCCCGCTGTTCCACGCCGGGTCCGGGGCGGTTCGGGTAGAGCTCGCGATACAGAAGTGCTCGTGCTTTGAGCCAATCCCGCTGTACCGTTCGCGGCGTTACCCCCATGAGTTCAGCCGTCTCCTCGGTGGAGAGGCCGCAAAAATAGCGGTACTCAACAACCTGCCGCAAGCGTTTGTCGATCTGATCGATGTGCTCGAGGGCCTGGTCGAGCGCCAATAACTCCTCGATGGTGCTGTCCAGCCCGAGCTGCTTGTCGCCGATGGAGGTGCGGTTGCGCTCGCCGGCGCGCTTCTCCGCGTTGCGCCGCCGCGCGTAATCGACCAGCACCTGCCGCATCGCCCGCGCGGCCACCGCGTAGAAGTGCTGGCGGCCTTGCCAGTCAACCTTCACCTGGTCCACCAACTTCAGGTACGCCTCGTTGACCAGCCCGCTGACGCCCAAAGTGTGGCCCACGCGCTCGCCGGCCAGTTGTCGCCGGGCCAGCCGACGCAGCTCGCCGTACAGCAACGGTAGAAGCTGGTCCAGCACCTGGCGGTCACCCTGGCGCGCCTGGATGAGAATCTGTGTGACCTCGCCGGCCCGCTTGGCGGTCTCCTCGCCCATGAATCCTTCGCCCCTGACTACTTATAGCAGATCCGCGATCTGATTCCGTTGCGTGCCGTCAGCACGCGTCCGCGATCAGCGGCCCCGGCGGCATCAGCCGGCGAGCCACACCTTCTCCAGCGCCTTCGGACCCGAATTCCGGGATTCGGACTCGGCCGTCAACCATGCCTCCTACCGGCCGCGCGGCGGTTCCCACCCGCCGGCCACGAGCTCATACCAGGGGGAGAACTCCTGGCCGTCGGCCTGCAAGTGCAGCTCGAAGCCGTCCTGGGTGCGGCGCACATCCGGCGCTGACAGGGCCGTCAGCCGCTCGCCCATCGCGCCCAACGGGTACACGGCCAGTCCGGGTGTGCCGGTTTGCAGCGTCACAAAGCATTCGACGCGCTCCATCCACACCGGGCGTTCGGCCTGTCGGGCGCCGGAGGGGCGGTCTTCGAATCCCGGGTCCTTCTCAAGCGTCCACCACTGCGGGTCCCCTTCGTAGTGGACCATCCGCTTCGGGCGCACGGGAACGGTTCCGGGTTGCGTTCCGAGCACGTAACCGGGCACACTCAACAGAATCCGGCCGCTTTGGCGGAGGGGTTTCCCATCGAGCGGCGTGGCCAGCAAGGTCACGAAGCCGCGGGCCGTTCCGGCCAGGCGCACCGCGAGCGGGCCCGCCTCCACGCTCGTTCCCGGCGGGACGTACCCGAAAACCCCGGCTGCCTCGTCGGCCGCGACCACCAGGCGCCGCGCCTCCGCGTCGTAAGTCAACTGGCCGGTATCGGAGCGATGCGGCGAAGGGCGCGGGTCGCGGGCGACGCTTGGGGCGGGACGGTCCTCGTGGACCACCGCGACCCGGTGGCGGAGCGCGACCTCGGGCCTGACGCCGGCCGCCCCTGGAGAAACCCCGGAAAGTCACGCTGCTTCCGCTCCCGGGTGGCCCTCAGCTTCATTTCGCGCGACACCGGAATCTCGACGAGCGCCTCTGCGGGGCGGATGACGCCGCTGCGAAACAGCCACGCCGACTGCCCGGCGAGCGGCCATTTCTGCCAGTCGCCGTTCAAGTCGAAGCTCGATGGCACCGGCGCATCCCAGTTCCGGCCGTGCGAATAAGCAAAGTGCATGACCGAGTCCCAGTCCTGAAACGCGCCGAAGGCGGCGAGTGTTGGGTCGATTTCCGCTCCCTGGCGGTTGGGATACTGCTGGTTGTACTCGCTGACGGTGTAAGGCCGTCCCGCCTCACGGTAGAGCGCCATCCGGACGAACTCCCGCAGGCCGGTCCCGACGCTCGATGAGTCGCGGATCCGCCAGTCGCGGCTGTCCCAGCTACGGTTCGGGAAGTTGTAGTGGTCGATGTAGAAGTGATTGTCCTGGTAGTCGAGCGGTGCGTGGGAATCATAGTTGAGCGGCCCGCCGAACCACATCTGGGTGCCCGCGACGGGAACCAGCGGGCCGGTTTCCTCGCGCACGGCGTCGCGCATGCGGACGAGATAGCGGCGGTCGGTCTCTTCGAGGAAGAGAATGAAATCGTTCTTCCGCATCTCGCCCCCGCTTTCCTCGGAGGTGACCAGAGACAGGCCGCTGGCCAGGCTCTCGCCCGGGGGACAGCCGCCCCAAGCGCGGCACACGGCCTCCGGGGTCACGTAGCGGTCGCGCAGCCAGTCGTTCCACTGGCGCTTCAGCTCGTCTTGGTACGCGCCCGCCACCGCCGTCGTGAAGTTGTTGCCCTGCCAGGTGAACAGCAGCGATGCCTCGTTGTTGATCTCCACCATGGCCAGCACGGGGTCGTGGCGCAGCCGCAGCGCCGCGATCACCTTCCTGGTGAACTCCAATTGCTTCTCCACCATGCGCGGATGAAAAATGTGCAGCGGCTTGCTCTGGGTGGGGATCTCCTCGCCGCCCGGCATCGCCGGAACCCCGTCCACAAACGGACGAAAACGGTAGCCCACGTGGAGGTTCAGGTTCACGTAGATGCCTTCCTGGCGGAGCGCGTCGAGCAGCGTCCGCAGACGCCGGCCGCTCACGTCGTTCAACGTCGGATAGGGTCCGGTGGTGAGCAGGCTCCGCGCGTCCTCCGGCTTCTCGTCCGGGCTGGAATCCATGTGGTGCAGCCGCACGAGGTTGATGCCGAGCTTGCGGAGGCGTCTCGCGATCCGGTTGGCATCGCGCTCCTCCGGGAAGCACCCCCCAAAGGTCAAGTTCGTGCCGTAGAAGCGCACGCGCTCGTCGTCCGACGTGAATGGCTTGAGGTCGGCCCCCACACGGACAAAGCGCCCTTGCCGCACAAAAATCCGATCCTCGGGGCCTAGGGGCCGGTTCAGCGCGGAGAAATCCGGGGCGCCGGCGAGCCCGTCCTGATCCACCGCAAACTGGTACATCTCCTGGGCGGCGGCCGCCCAAACGAACAGGAGGAAGATCGCGGCTCTCATACCGTGATTCTATGCAATGTCCGGCAGGCGGCTTCGTGTATCCGCCGGCGCACGGTCGCCGCCGAATGCCCTATCGCGCGTACGCCGGCTCATTGCCAGGCCGCCACTTGATGTTGCACCCGATCGACGCCTTCTGTCGCGGGTTCACCGGCTGGCCGGTCAGCACCGCGTCGATCGCCGCGCGGAGATCCTTGCCGGTGACCGGGATTCCATTGCCGGGCCGGCTGTCATCCAACTGCCCCCGGTAAACCAGCCGCCGCCCGCCGTCGAACAGGAAGAAGTCCGGCGTGCACGCCGCCTTGTATGCCTTCGCCGTCTCCTGGGTCTCGTCGTAGGCGTAGGGGAACACAAAGCCGAGTTCCTCCGCCATCCGCTTCAGATTGGCGGGCGCATCCTCGGGGTGTGTCCCGATGTAGTTAGCCGAGATCGCCACGATCCCCAGAGACTGGCCGGCGTAATCGCGGCCGAGGCGCGATAACTCCTGCTTCACATGAATCACGAACGGGCAATGCGCGCAAAGGAACATCACGAGCAGGCCGGTCTTGCGATCGAAATCCGCGAGGCGGACCGTCCGGCCGCTGACAACGTCGGGAAGCTCGAAATCGGGCGCCTGGTGACCCAGATCGAGCATGGTGGATTCGGTGAGCGCCATGGCTGCTTGACTCCGTGAAAGATCCGCAGATACCATTCTTGCACCGCGACCCCGGAGTGATGTGAGAACCGTGGGGAGAGAAGGAAAACGAATATGACATGCCCGCAAACAATCTGTTTCGGCGCCATTCTATTGGCAATCCCCCTTGGCGCCGATGACTTATCCCAACTGCCGTTCCTGAAGAGCTACACCGCGGAGCGGGCGTCGTCCTACGACCGCTCCGGCGCCAACGACGACGGCAACTGGCAGAATCCGGTCAAGGCCGGTGAAGCGCGGACGCTTGCGGAGCTGGCCGGCCCGGGCATCATCCGGCACATCTGGATTACGATCGCAACCCCGGAAGCCCACCACCTCAAGAAGATCGTCCTGCGCGTCTACTGGGACGGACGGCCGTCGCCTGCTATCGAGGCGCCCGTCGGCGACTTCTTCGGCCTCGGTCTGGGCGAGTACTTCCTCTGGGAGTCCGGCCCGCTCTCGGTAGGCTCCCAGAAGGCCCTGAACTGTTTTTTCCCTATGCCGTTCGCCCGGTCGGCGCGCATCACCGTAACCAACGAGGGCGAGGAGAACATCCGCGGCTTCTACTTCAACATCGACTGGGAAAAGCACCGGAGCCTCCCGAACGACATCGCCTATTTCCACGCTGAGTACCGGCAGGCCGTTCCCAATGACGGCTGGACGGCGGACTGGGAGCGCAACGGGCAGGACAACGTGAACAAGCATCCCAATCCGGACGGCAAAGACAACTACGTCTTGTTCGAGGCCGAAGGCCGGGGGCACTTCGTCGGCGTGGTCCACTCCGTCCTTCAGAATCAGGGCGACTGGTGGGGCGAGGGCGACGAGATGATCTTCATCGACGACCGGTCGAAACCAGAGATCATCGGTACCGGCTCGGAAGACTACTACCTCGGCGCCTGGTGTTACGGCAACTGCGGCATCAACCCGTTCGGGACGACGCGGCCCACATTCGCCTATCAGCGCTATGGCAACCCGCGCAACGGCGGTGATCACCGGGGCGCCGGCTGGATGGTGTACCGCTTCCATACCGAGTCGCCTATACCGTTTGAGAAGTACTTCAAGATGACCATCGAGCACGGACACGGCAACCACCGGTCCGATAACTTTTACACGGTGGCTTACTGGTACCAGCAGGGTGAGCACCGGCTGCGGCGGCCGCTGCCGCCGGTCACGGATCGCATTCCGCGGATGGTGAACACGGGCGGGCCAACCATGGGGAAGCCGTGAAACGTCAGCGCCTGGTGGGGCTGCCGCTGGGACCTCACGTCCCAGCCCGCGGTACGGCGAGGCGGAATCGCGCGTAACAGGTCCGGCAGCGGAAAGGCGTGCGGCCGAACAGGCGCGCCAGCGCATCGAGAGCGACCCGCTTCCGCGATTCCCGCACGTACAGCGAGCCGCACTTCGGACACCGCAACTCAACCGCTCCGGCGGAGGAACCAGCCGCCGGCGCGGCGACCGGTCGAGTCCGGCGGATCAATACCTTCATGGAAGATCCAAAGGTCTTGGAAGACCCTCCCAATTATCGTATGGGGAGCGGCTTCTCAGATGAATCGCGGGCGCGTAAATTCACGGACTATTCATGCTCCGCCAGAAGCCCGCTGGCTGCGATCTCGTGCTCGAAGATCCGGCCGGGCATCCGCCATGTCGGCCGGCTTAGCATTTCGCGGAGCTCACCGGCCGCCTCGGGCGAGCGGGCCAGCATCATGAGGAAGCCGCCGCCCCCGGCGCCGGCGAGTTTCGCCCCGGCGAGCATCGGCCGCACCTCCCGGAGCAACGCCTCGATGGGCGCGTTGGTGGTGTGCGGGTCGAGAATCTGGTTGAGCTGCCAATGGCGATCGAGCAACTGGCCCAGATAATCCCACTCGCCCTCTTGCATGGCGTACTTCATCTCCACGGCCAACGTCTTGATGCTGTGGAGCACCTGGACCGCGGCCACCTCACGGGCGAGGTAGCTGCCGACCA
>CAYRPT010000171.1:0-7571 GCA_964425895.1 uncultured Solibacteraceae bacterium
ATACCCTCATCGTTTTCACCAGCGTCACGGGCCACAACCTGGGGCGCCACGGCCTCTGGGGTGGCGGTCTCGCGTCGAATCCGGTGAACATGTTTGACGAAGTGATGCAAGTGCCGCTCATCGCGTCGTGGCCGGGTGAAATTCCGGTCCAGGCGTCCCGGCCCGACATGGTTTCCTTCTACGATGTGCTGCCCACGCTGTGCCAGGCCGCCGGCGTGACGCCTCCCCAGCGCAATCTGCCGGGCCGCAGCTTCTACTATCAACTCACGCGCCAGCCTCTGCCCAAAGACGAAGAGCGGTGGCCGGAGGAGGTGTTCGGGATGTACCGGAACGCCGTGATGTCGCGCGACAATCGCTTCAAGTTGATCCTTCGGAACGAGGGCGAGGGGCCCAACGAGCTGTACAGCCTCCGCACCGATCCCCGCGAGCGGCGCAACGAGTTCGCCAACCAACAGTTCGTCACGGTCCGAGACCGCCACACGGCCCGAATTAAGGCCTGGACGGCCAGGCACTCCAAGTAGAAGCGGTTCCGCGCATTCGGCGGTCCCTCCGCGTCATTTTCGCCCGCACTATAATGGCGGACGCCAAAGGAGTGTTCCCCATGAACAGTGCACTATCCCGCAGACGCATGATGCAGACGGCCGGGGCGGCAGCCGTGACACCGTCGCTCAGCGCGGCGGCAAGGAGACAATGGCCTCTCGCCGAAGGGCCCGATACTCCCAAACTTTGCCTAGGAATAGCCTCCGGGCCGGACGACGCCACGATGCGCCGGATCCAGCAGATCGGCGTCAATCACGTGCTGGGCGGCGGTCCCAAGATTCCATGGCAGGAGGCGGATTTGCGCGCCCGCATGGAGCGCCTTAAGGCGGGTGGCCTGACGCTGTGCAACCTGATGATCGGTGGGTTCCCCAACACCATCTATGGCCGGCCCGGCCGGGACGAGGAAATCGAACAGGTGATTCAATCGATCCGCGCGGCGGGCCGTGTGGGGCTGCCGGTGATCGAATACAACTTCTACGCGCACCGGATCACCGAGGGCTACTATGCGGAAACGGGGCGCGGCGGCTCCGGCCTGACCGCTTTCGACTACGACAAGGTAAAAGACCTGCCTCCTCTCGCGGAAATCGGCGCGCACGATCTCGAATCGATGTGGAGCAACATCACCTATTTCCTGAAGGCCGTGGTTCCGGCGGCCGAGGAGGCGGGCGTCAGGCTGGCGCTCCATCCGAACGATCCCCCGGCGCCGCTGAGCCGCGGCTCGGGGCAGATCATGTCGACCCTGGCGGGCTGGAAGCGGCTGATCGAGATCGTCCCCAAGCCGGCTAACGGCATCACCTACGACTGTGGCGTCACCCGGGAGCTGGGCGAGGATCCGGTTGAGGTGCTGCGGTATTTCGGCTCGCGGGACCACATCAACCACATGCATTTCCGCAACGTCAGGGTGCGGAAGCCCTACGAGAAGTACACCGAAATGGCGCCCGACGAAGGGCAGGTGGATATGTTCGCCGTCATGCGCGAGGTAATCCGCCAGAAATACACCCGGGCGATCTATCCGGAGCATCCGCGCCTGCTCGACGCCGATAAGGAGCTCGGAGCCAAGAACTTTTATCCGGGCGGCGGCGGCTACGTCGGTCTGACGTTTAACGTCGCGTATGCCCGCGCGATGCTTCAGGCGGCGCTATCATTATGACCCAACGGAGCGCCCGCGCGGGCGGCCCAGCGCCGGCGGCCGCCCGGGCGAAGCCATCCCGGCGCGTGTTTCTCGCCTCCGCGCTCACTGGGTGTGCGCCCGCCGTCCGCGCCCGTCCACCGCGCCCCAACGTCGTCCTGTTCCTACCGGACCAAATGCGCGCCCAAGCCATGGGCTGTACGGGTGATCCCAATGTGAGGACGCCGCATATCGACGGCCTCGCCCGTCAGGGCGTACACTTTCGGAATACGCTGGCGAACACCCCGGTATGCTGCCCGGCGCGCGCCATCCTTCAGACCGGCATGTACGCCCACCGGAACGGCATGATCGCCAACGACCTCCGGCTCCGCGAGGAACTCACCACAATTGCCGAGGTGCTACGCGGCCAGGGCTACCGGACCGGCTTTGTCGGCAAGTGGCACCTCGACGGCGGCCGGCGGCAGCCCGGCTTCGTGCCACCGGGTCCGCGCCGCCAGGGCTACGAGTTCTGGGCCGCCAACCAGTGCAGCCACCGGCACTTCGATACCCACTACTTTCGCGATCCCCCCGATCCGATTCCGATGGGCAAGTTCGAGGCCGAAGGGTGGACCGACCTGGGGCTGGAATTCATCGAAACCAGCCGCAAAGACGAGCGGCCTTTCTTCCTGAACATCCAACTGGGACCTCCACACGACCCCTACAAGGCCCCGCCGGAATATGAGGCCCTCTACGATCCCGAGAAGATCACCCTTCGTCCGAACTGGAAGCAGGGAGACGGACCGCGCTCTCCCGGGCGGCAGGAGATCGCCAGCTACTACGCCATGGTCACGGCGATCGACGACCAGGTCGGCCGGGTGATGAAGGCGCTCGACGAATGGGGGATAACCGGCGACACCATCTTCGTGTTCACTTCCGACCACGGTGACATGCTGGGCTCGCACGGCTTGCGGCTGAAGCGGAAACCATGGGAGGAGTCGATTCGGGTGCCTGGTATCATCCGTTACCCGCGCAAAGTCCGCGCGGGACGCGAGGAGCAGGCTCTGTTCAGCCACATCGATATGGTTCCCACGCTGCTGTCCCTTTGTGGGGCCCCCGCGCCCCCCGGGGTGCAAGGGACCGACCTGTCCGCGGTGGTGACCGGCGCCTCCACCTCCGCCAACGATTCGGTCTATTTTCAGATTTTCGGCCCGTACGAGAACACCGGCGTGGCTGGCGGCTGGCGCGGCATCCGCACGGCGCGCCACATGTTCGCCCGCTACCGTGACCGGCCGTGGGTTCTCTACGACCTCGAGGAGGATCCCTACGAGTTGGACAACCTCGCCGGCGACCCGGCGGCGAAACCGCTGGTCGAGGAGATGGATCGCCGCGTCGCCGCCTGGATGGAGCGCACGGGCGACTCGTGGGATTTCAACTGGACTTTCCCCGTCGAGGACGGAGGACGTCTCTACAGGAACCAGGCCTTCTACAGCGTCGGCGAATACCTCGAGTGGCTTCGGGAGCACCCCGAGCCGGCTCAGGGATGAATGGCGGGCCGGCGCGGCTCCGTGACTGGTTCCAGGGCAGAATGGTTAGGTGCTGCTCGTTCTCATCGCGCTGGCGCTGGTTCTTGGGTTGTGCTCCTTGCGGGGGGACCGCGCCCGCCTCGAATACACGCGGCGGCGGCTTGCCGAGCCGCCGCGCGAGACGCCGCCCGCCACGGTGAGCGTCCCGGTGAAGGGCGCCGACGAAGGACTGGCCGAGAATCTCGAGGCGCTGGCCGGACTCGACTACCCGGATTACGAACTCCTCATCGTCGCTCGCCAGGCGTCCGACGTCCCGCCGGGGATCCTGCCCAGGCGCGGCCGCCTGGTGCTCGCCGGGGACGGCGGACCGGGCGGCGGCGAGAAGGTGAACAATCTGCTGGCGGCGGTGGCGGCGGCGCGACCCGAAACCCGCGTCTTTGCTTTCGCCGATTCCGATGGCCGGGCGGGGCGCGGGTGGCTGAAGGCGCTGGTCCGGGGATTGGAAGAGCCGGGCGCCGGGGCGGCTTCGGGCTACCGCCAGTACCTGCCCGAACCGCCCGACTTCTGGTCGCAGATGCGCGGCGTCTGGAACGCGGTGATCGCCGGCGAATTCGGCGGCCGGGGCGCGCCGTTCGCCTGGGGTGGGGCGATGGCCATCCGGCGCGAGGTGTTCGACCGGGCCAAGGTGGCGGAAGCCTGGCGCGGTGCGCTCAGCGACGACTCGGCGCTGAGCGCCGCCGTGCGGAAGGCCGGCTACAGGATCATCTATGCTCCGGGCGCTCTGGTCGTGAGCTCGGATCACACCGCCGCCCGCGAGCTTCTGCGATGGATACGGCGGCAACTACTCATCGTGCGGGTCCACGACCCCAGGCTCTGGATGCGAGCCTTCGTCGGCCACATGATCTACTGTGGGGCGATGGCGGCATCGCTGGCGGTGGCGGTCCAGCGCCCGCTGCTGGGGACGGCTCTGCTCGCGGCCCAGTTCGTGCTCGCCTGGCGGAAAGGCGCCAACCGCCTCCGGATTATCCGCGCGGCGCTGCCCGGGCAAGCCGGGTGGCTCGCCCGCCACGGCTGGGTCCACGTCTGGTGCGTGCCCCTTGGAACCTGGTTGTGGATGATCGGGCTGGCCCTGTCGGCGGCCGGCAACACCATCGAATGGCGCGGCATCCGCTACCGGCTCTCGAAGCGCGGAGTGAAGCGGGTGGAGTAGGTGTCTACGCGGCCCGTGCCATGGGCTGCGGCTTCTGGACCTCGGCCAGGCGGAGGGCTTCGAGCAGACGGATCACCGGCCACGCCGGGTCGAATTCCTGCGCCCTCACGGCCAGCTTGGCGGCCGATGGAAACTGGTGGTGGTTGTTGTGCAGGCCTTCACCGGCGGTGAGCAGCGCGACCCACTGGAGGTTGGTGGCCTTGTTGTCGTAGTTGCGGTAGCCAATCATGTGGCAGACGCTGTTGATCATCGCGTTCAGCAGGATGTAGAGGAGCCCCTGACCGATGAACAACCCCGGCCCCCAGACCCATCCGAACAGCGCCACGAAGAGGGCCAAGCCGCCCACTATGCCGTAGGCGTTGCCGGGGATCCGGTCGATCAGGTCCGGCTGGTAATCCCGGGTGAACTTCTGCACGGTGGCCGGGTTATTGGCTTCCTTGCGGTAGTACAAGGCGTTCCCAAGCAGCACCTGCCACAGACCATGGATGTAGGGACTGTGTGGATCGCCTTCCTTGTCCGAGAAAGCATGATGCTTGCGGTGCACCGCGGCCCACTCGCGCGGCACGATCCCGGTGAACAGCGAGATGTGCAGATGCATCAGGTTCTGGACCAGCGGATGAAGCCGGATGCCTTTGTGGGTTAGCGAGCGATGAAGGTAAATCGTCGTGAAAAAGACCGACATTTGAAGGATCACCACGGTGATCAACAACATCCATCCGACGTGCATTCCAGTACCGTACCTCGTTGCGGGAATATCCGGCCGAATCCCAGTGAGACCGTTCTTCGTGGGGGACACGTAAGGCGAGCCTCGGAAAGGAACCCTTTCAGTTTAGCAGAAACCCGGCCCGCGCTGCCGGGAAAAATGCAAGAGGTGCAGGTTGCGGTGAACCGGCGTCACTTCAAGCGCCATCCCCTTGCCCTCCTAGCTCACCCCTCCGGCGCCTTGGGCGACGCAAAACTCCGCCAGCCGGAGGGTTCCCGACAACCCAAAGCACACCATCGCGGCAACGATGTGCCGCAACCAGGGAGCGCCGCGGTAGATCCGGAATCCCATTCCGCCGTAGTGCATGATCCCGAGCACGACCTGGAGCACTCCGTAGAGCGGCAGAAATACGTTCGCCGACCAGTTGACCAATCCCAGCAGCGTTACCCAGACGGCGTCCGGGTCGTTCCAGGCACGCTGCTGCGAAAACGTCTCGATGGCCCGAAGGATGCCGGATACCATCAGCGCCGCGAATCCCGCATACATCGAGTACTGAAACGGCGCATTGCGCGAGAAGCGAAGAGCCGCGATGACGAAGAAAAGGCCGGCCAGAAAGGAATGATGACGTTCGCGAACCAGTTGGTCAGGTTGGTGAGTCCGGTCAGAACGTCCATCACCTCCCCGTCGCCTAAATCATCCGGTTGATCGGGATCCACAGCGCACTCACGGTCAGAAAGCCGCCGGCGCACATCACCAGGCGCAGATAGTCCGGACGATTGAAGGCAAACAGCACGATGACTCCACAGACGGCGAGCCCGGCGGCGATGGGCATGATGCGGCTTGCCAGGTACGTCCACATGGATTCGAGTGCGAGGGCGACGGAAAAACGGTTGCCAGTCGGGGTCCAGGCGTCGATGAGCGCATGGGTGCTGGAGAGTCTGTACCCGTCGGATTGGCGGCAACAGATCAATTCCGCCGGCGGCCCCAGTTCCGCCTCGCCGCAGGATCTGTTTCAGGCTGGGATTGTCACTGGACTCTGCATTTGGCTGTTAAGGGTCATTCATTCGGAGTACAATCGATTCAGAGGAAAAGGGAGCCGATGATCCGTTTCGGCGAGCATGAGGTCGATCTGGCGACCGGCCAGCTTCGCAAGCACGGACTCAGACTTAGGCTTCCCGATCAGGCGTTCCAGGTCCTGGCCGTCTTGCTGGAGCACCCCGGAGAGGTGGTACCGCGAGAGGAACTGCGCCAGCGTTTATGGCCGCAAGATGTCTTCGTCGATTTCGACAACAACCTGAATAGTGCGGTCGCCCGATTGCGGGAGGCGCTCTGCGACTCTGCGGATCATCCGCGGTTTGTCGAGACCCTGCCCAAGCGTGGCTACCGGTTCATCGGGAGTCTCGCGAAGCCCTCGACGTTGTGGCCGCGGCCGGCGGTGGCGGTTCTGCCTTTCGCGAATCTCAGCGCCGACAGCGAGAATCAGTACTTCAGCGACGGCCTCGCCGACGAGATCATTACCGCGCTGACCCGTATACCCGGTCTACAGGTGATCGCGCGCACCTCGTCGTTCTCTTTCCGCGGCCGGGAGCAAGACGTACGACAGATCGGGGCGGCTCTTGGTGTAAGCACAGTCCTGGAAGGCAGCGTTCAGCGATCTGGCGGAAGGGTCCGGGTCTCCGCCCAGTTGGTGGACGCCACAAACGGCTTTCACCTTTGGAGCGAGCGGTTCGACCGGGAACTGGCGGACGTATTCGAGATCCAGGACGAGATTTCCCGAGCGATTGCCAGGGCGCTCGAGGTACGTCTGGCGCCGACCCCCTCATCGCGGCGCACCGTCAGTCTGGAGGCTTACCACTTGTGGCTGAAGGGCCGTTACTACCAGCGGTTCGATAGCCAGTTCGCGAACATGGAGGCGTTGGCGACGTGCCGGGCGTGTTACCAGCAGGCCATCGCGCTCGATCCGTCTTTTCCTCAGCCGTATCTGGGTCTGGCTGACTTGAACCGTCTCTTGGGGCATCTCGGCTTCACGCCTGCGAAGGAGGCGGGCGCTAAAGCGAGGGCGGCCATCCGGAAAGTATTCGAACTGGACGATTCGCTCGGCGAGGCATATGCCCTGTCCGGCGCCTACCGCGCGTGGCTGGATTTCGACTGGCGCGGCGCCGAGGACGATTTCAACCGGGCGGCAGCGTTGAGCCCTGCCGCAGTGGAAACACACTGGCTGCGGACGTTGGCGCTGCTTCCACATAGCCGCATGGAAGAGGCAGTCCAGGAAATGGAGCGCGCCATCGAACTGGATCCCCTTTCTCCGCTCTTACACAGTCTGTTCGCGTGGCTACTGGGTTTCAAGCGCGACTCCCACCGCGCTCTGGCGGAAAGCGAAACTGCGCTGGCGCTCGGGCCCGAGCACCCGATTGCGCTCGGGCTCCGCGGCTCGGTTCTGTACTTCTCGGGACGGCTTGAGGAGGGCGTGGCGTTGTGGCAGTCCGC
>CAYRPT010000172.1:0-1999 GCA_964425895.1 uncultured Solibacteraceae bacterium
AGAACGCTGACCGCCGGGAAGCGCGCGCGGCCGCGAACGTATCAATTCTGTGGAACCGGGTTGGAAGCGGCGGCCGTGGCCGCGGGGGTGGCTTTCCTGGGGCGGACGAACACGCGTTTGATGTCGGGGCTGAACTCGCGGATCACGTTGAAGACCCAGGTCGCTCCGACCTGCTGGATGGCGCCCTGATAGCCCCTGACGTCCCATCGAACTTCGGGGTTCCAGGCCGCCGAAATCGCCTCGCCGCCGAACGCCCCGGCGAACCGGCTCCAGAAGAAGCGCTTCCGGCCTTCATTGTTGTAGGTCAGGAGCGTCATCTCGGAGGCGTGACCGAACCGGCTCCAAAAGCCGTCGCACTTGCAGCGAACGTAACGCGGATCCTGGCCCGAGATCGTCGCGCCGGCGTGCTCGAAAGCGCTCGACATGGTGAACCGGGCGAAGCGGTCCCCGACGCGGCGAAAGTAGCCTTTCGCGCCTTGGTCCCAGGATTCCGGCTGGTTGTCGAGATGGTCCGGCAAGGCTGAGCCGAAGGCTCGGAAGTAGGCGCCGCTGGTCAGGGAGAAGTTCTCATTCAGGAACAGTTGCCAGCGCTGCCGGCCGTTCAGCGGGACGTAGGGCTGCTCCTTGGGCACGATTCCGCCGATCACAAATTTCACGGCCGAGGGGTTGTAGTCCGCCGGCGCGGGCGCCGCCGGATCGCCCGAGGCCGGGGCGACAGCATCCGGGAGCGGCGCGGCATCCGGCTCCTGGGCGGCCGCGGTCCAAGTCACGAGGCATAAAACCACCAAGAGCAACTTCACAATGTCACCTGGCTATGTGGATGCCGTAGACCGCCCGCCGAGGCTAAATTGTGGTTACAACGCGGCTACTCGAAACTTCTGCGGAATTCCTCGAACTGCCGGCGCAGGTTTGCCACTTCTTCCTCCAGGCGGCTGATCCGCTCTTCCGGGCCCAGGCGGGCGGCGCCTACGGGCTGCGGGGCTCCTGGGGTGACCTCGACCTCGCCTCCGAGCAGGTGCGCGTAGCGCGACTCCTTCTCGCCCGGCCGCCGTGGCAGCCTCACCACCAAGGGTGGCGTGCGCTCGGCCAGGCGCCCCAGCGCGGCTTCAACCGACTCCAGATCGTCGAAGGCGTACATCCGTTCCGTGCGTCCCCGGAGCTCTCCGACGGTTTGGGGCCCCCGCAACATCAGCACACACAGGAGGGCATGTTCCCGGCGGTCGAAGTTGAACGCCTCGCCCGCCCGGTGCCCGTACTTGTGGACCCGATGACCGGCCCCGCTCACGTCCCGGATCAGGCCCCGTTCCCGCAGCCTTTCCAGGGCGTCCTGGACCTCCTCTTCCTGAACCACGAGCACCGGCTCACGATTCGATCGCTGATTGCAGGCGGCCACCAGGCTGTTGAGCGTCAGCGGATAGTACTCCGGCGTCGTGACTTCCTTCTCCATCAATGCGCCAAGCACCCGCACCTCAAGGGGTTCGAGAACGAAATCCATATGGATTTATGGTGCCATGGAAACCGCCCGCCGCCGTGGGCCCTTGGAATCTCAGGGGATCGCCCTAAAGGCTAGCTGCCCGTTACCCGATCTAAAGGTTTGGTGCGCGGTCGTGTCTCTCCAGTGCTGGCCGACGCCGCCGACGTCCTCGGCGGCCAATTGAAGACCCACGTCCGCCGGCTCTCGCGTCTTCTGCGGCCTCACCTGCGGTCGCTCGACCGCCAGTACGGCGCCCGGCTCCGGTCTCTGGGTTTCGACCGGAGACAGCGGAACGCGCTGGCCGGCATCACCCTGGGCGCCGCGGCCCGGCTGCTCGCCCAGGGGCGACGCATCCAGGTCTTCCTCGAGCAGGTCGAGTACAACGGACGCCGCCTGGCCAAGCTAAACCTGCCGCCGAGCGTACTCGTCGCGGCGCTCCAGGAGTATGACCGGCTGCTGGTCCCGGTCCTGGCGGAACTACCGCCCGGCGAGTCCTCCAATTTAGGCTGGGTGCGGGAGCAGCTT
>CAYRPT010000172.1:2009-7553 GCA_964425895.1 uncultured Solibacteraceae bacterium
CGTACTACTACGTTCGCGAAACCGAAGCCCAGGCCTTCTACGAGTTGTTCCGCACGGAGTTGGAGTCCCGGAACCTCGATGAGCTGCTCGACGGCTCCTTGTCGGTGCTCTCCAGGTTTTGCCGGGCCCGCGAAGCGCGGCTGTTTCTACTGGACGAAAGCGGATCCGCTTGGCGGCTGCGCGCCGCTTCGCGGCGGGTGGGCCGGGCCGTAAGCGCTCGCCGGCGGGCAGTCCTGGCGGTGCGCGGCGATTCGGGCCGGCGCCGTCAGCTTCGGCGGCCCCGGTGCGCGTCGCTCGACGGCCGGTCAAGGCAGCTTGCCCTGGATCCGGGCTGGCAGGGGCGGTTTGCATCGGCCTGGTCAGTACCTCTGCTCTCCGGCGGCCAGGTCGCCGGCGTGATGCAATTCGCCTTCACCAAGCCCTACGAATGGCTTCCGCGCGAACAGGAATTGCTTGAAGCGGCGGCCGAACGCTGCATGGCGGCGGCGGAGAAAGCGCGCCTGGTCGAAGACCTCGAAGCCCGCGAAGAGCAAGTCCGGCGGTTGGCGGAGCACATGCTCCACGTGGAGGAGGTTGAGCGCCGCCGCATCAGCCGCGAGTTGCATGATGAGGCTGGACAAAGCCTGCTCTATATCCGCCTGCAATTGGAGATGCTGGAGAAGGAACTTCCCCTGAACGGCGCAGGCTGGCGGGATCGGATCGGCGGCGTGCGTCAGGTCACCGAGCATGTCATTACGGAGACGCGCCGGCTGATCGCCGCCCTCAGCCCGGCCGTTTTGGATCAGCTCGGCCTGGCGGCGGCCTTGCGCCAGCTCGTCGCCCGCTTCCGGAAGACCTACCCTTGCCGCGTCCACCTCCATCTGACGCCTTTTGATCGGGTTCCCCGCCGCATTGAGACGGTTGTGTACCGGCTTGTTCAGGAGTGCTGTCACAACATCGCGAAGCATTCCCGGGCGCTCCATGTAAACATTTCCCTAAGTTCGTCCGATGGAGTACTGAGACTGGATGTCGAAGATGACGGAGTCGGTTTCTTGGTAAGTGAGGCGCTGGCGCGGAGCGATTCCTTCGGTCTCGCCGGCATGCGAGAGCGCGTCACCTTGCTCGGCGGGAACTTCGAGATTGACAGCAGGCCCGCGAACAAGGCCCAAAGGCGAAAGGCGGGTACGAGGATTATTGCGGAGTTGCCATTAGCAAGATCGGTCTGAGGCGGAGCGGACTCGGCCGGGCGGTGCGAAGACAGGAATCAAGCACATGAGCACGACGGGGAAGATTCGAGTTTTGCTGGCGGATGACCACACGTTGTTCCGCCAGGGAATCCGGACGCTGATCTCAGCCGAACCAGACATGGAGATTGTCGGGGAGGCCCCAAACGGCGGCGACGCCATTGAAAAGGCCACGGAGATGAAGCCGGACTTGGTTCTCATGGACATCGGCATGCCGGGACTGAGCAGCTTCGAGGCTACGCGCCAGATCCGGAAGAACCGTCCCGAGACCAAAGTCCTTTTTCTTACGATGTACGACGACGAGGACTACCTTGTCGAGGGCATGGAAGTGGGCGCCAGCGGCTACGTTCTCAAAGACAGCCCGTCGCAACAACTGGTGGCGGCCATGCGGGACGTCATCCGCGGGGGCAGTTATCTCAGTCCGCGCATGCTGTCTCAACTCGTCGATGACTTCCGCAACCGGGTCAAGTCCGCTAACCGCCTGCCACGGTTCGCCACGCTCACGGCCAGAGAGCGCGAGGTTTTGAAGATGCTTGCCGAGGGCAACTCCGTGAAGGAGATTGCCTGCGACCTCAACCTCAGCGTCAAGACCGTCGAGGCCCACAAGTTTAACTTGATGCGCAAGTTGGACATCCATAACAAGGCCCAACTTGTCCAGTACGCCATCCAGAAGAAGATCATCAAACTGCCGAATCTCGCGTAAGGCCCCGCCCTGGTGTACCCGGCTCCCTTCCGCTCGTCACCTCACCACTCGCCAACCCGCCCTCATCCCAGCCTTCCGCGGGAGGCGCTGCGAGGAGCCGCGCTACAATCGGGGCATGAACAGACGGTCCTTCCTCGGCGCCGCGGCGTTGCCGGCATTGGGAAAGCCGGCCCGGGCGGCCGAACGCCTGCCGATCCGTAAGGGCGTGCTCCTCGGCATGTTGCCGGAGAGGCTGAGCTTGCTGGAACGCTTCCGCCTGGCCAAGGAAGTCGGCTTTGAGTTGATGGAGTGCCCCACCATCCGGGACCAACAGGAGGCGCTCGCCATCCGTGACGCCGCGGCCGAAACCGGTCTTCGCGTCCATTCCGTGATGAACAGCGATCACTGGAAGTATCCGCTCTCTTCGGCCAGCTCCGATGACGTGGCCCGCAGCATGGAATGCATGGAGGTGAGCCTGCGGAACGCGCGGCTGTGGGGGGCCGACACAGTGCTGCTCGTCCCGGCCGTGGTCAATCCCGAAACCCGGTATGAAGAAGCCTGGGAACGCTCCCGGAACCAGATCCGGAAGCTGATCCCGCTCGCGAAGGACCTTCAGGTGGTGATCGCGGTCGAGAACGTCTGGAACAAGTTCCTCCTCAGTCCCATGGAGTTCGCCCGCTACGTGGACGAGTTCGAGAGTCCCTGGGTCAAGGCCTATTTCGACGTCGGCAACGTCGTTCTCTTCGGCTATCCGCAGGATTGGATCCGCACCCTGGGGCCGCGCATCGTAAAGGTGCATTTGAAAGACTTCCGTTTTGCGCCCGACCCCAAGACCAAACAGCGGGTGGCCGAATTTGTGCCCTTGATCGAAGGAGAAATCGACTGGCCCCAAGTTTACGCCGCGCTGCGCGAGATCGGGTATCGCGGAGCCGCAACCGTCGAAGTCCGCGGAGGGGAGCGCGAAGATCTGGCGGAGATCAGCCGGCGCGTCGACCGGATCCTGTCGAACAGCTAGCAGAATGATGGAAACGGCGGAAACCGGCATGCTGACGCGTGCGAAACGGGACACCGCGGCGGCTCAGCGCAGCCGTCCCGCGACCGCCGGGGAGTGCAGCGCGCCCCTCCAAGGCGGCTCGGCGTTGCGCTCGCTCACGCGGAGGGGATGGATTGCCTTCAACAGGAGCGCCGGGAGGTGGACAACGTGAAGAAGTTCCTCATCGGGCTGGCGGCCGGTTTCGTGCTGGCGGGACTCACCCTCGTGGCGCTGCTGTTCGCCGCGCTGCGTGTCGCCGAGCCGCAGGCAGTGGTGCCGGACGACTCCATACTGGTGATCGGCCTCGGAGGCGACCTCCCGGAGCGGCCCCCGATGACACTGCCGTTTCCCGCGCTCGAGGGCCGCGCGGCGGTCACGCTCCAGGACTTGTGGCTGTCGCTCGCCGAGGCGGCGGCGGACCCGCGAATCCGGGCGGTGGTGTTGCAGCCGGCCGGCGTGTCGGCCGGCTGGGGCAAGCTTCAGGAGATCCACGGTAGCCTCGTCCGGTTCAAAGAGTCCGGCAAGCCCCTGGTGGCTTATCTGCGGAACCCCGGGACCCGCGAGTACTACCTCGCAACCGCCGCGGACCGGATCGTCATGGCCCCGGAAGATTACCTGAACTTGAAGGGGCTCCGGATCGAGGCCATGTACTTGAAAGGCACGCTCGACAAGCTTGGCGTGGACGTCGAGTTCGAACACGCCGGCAGGTACAAGGATGCCGGTGACATGTTCGCACGCGACTCCATGAGCCCGGAAACCCGCGAGGTTCTTAATTCCATCCTCGACAGCGTGTTCGCACATCTCATCGAAACCGTGGCCGCCGGCAGGAAGCGGACGGAGGACCAGATCCGGGCTGCAATCGACCAGGGACCGTTCCTGGCAGTAAAAGCGCGGGACCTTGGCCTGGTGGACGAGCTGACGTACGAAGACCGCATGTTCGACCGGCTCAAGTCCGATTTGGGACTCGAGGAGATCCGGCGCGTTTCGCACCGCGCTTATTCCCAGGCGGTGGTGAAGAGAAGACTCTCGTCGCCGGATCCGAGCATCGCGCTGGTCGTCGGCTCGGGTACGATCCTCGGCGGCTCCGGGGGCGACGGCCTCGGAGACCAGGACGTCGTCTGGTCGCGCGATTTCGTGCGGCTGCTCGGCCGGGTGCGCGACGACTCGAAGGTGAAAGGCGTCATCCTGCGGATCGATTCCCCCGGGGGCGACGCGATCGCCTCCGATGAGATCCTGCACGAGGTCCGCCGGCTCAGCGAGAAGAAGCCGCTCGTCATCTCCATGTCGGACGTGGCCGCTTCAGGCGGCTACTATATCGCGATGACCGGTGACCCCGTGGTCGCCTATCCCAACACCCTGACCGGTTCGATTGGCGTGATCTACGGTAAAGCCAACCTGCGCGGGCTCTACGACAAGCTCGGTATTAAGAAAGAGGTGCTCAGCCGGGGGCGGTTCGCCGACATAGACTCCGACTACAAGGCCCTCAGCCCGGAAGGCCGGGCGAAGCTGCGCGAAAGCATCGACGCCATCTATCGCGGCTTTCTCACCCGGGTAGCGGAGGGCCGGAAGCTGGACGTAACCAAGGTCGAACCGCTGGCCGAAGGGCGGGTCTGGCTGGGTGGCCAAGCCCATGGCAACGGCCTCGTCGATGAACTCGGCGGCCTCGACGTCGCAGTGGATCTGGTGAAGAGAAAGGCCGGGATCGCGGCGGGACAGCGCATCCGGTTGATTACCTACCCGGCCCAGAAGAGCTTTTGGACATACTTGCTCGAACAGGGCGCCGATTCAGCGGTTGCGGCGCGCCTGCGGGAGGTCTTCGGCGGCTTCGACCCGCGGCTCCTCCGGGCCACGGGCGTACTGCGCCTGATGCCCTACCGGTTGGCGATTCAGTGAATCCGGCGCGTCCCCCAGGGCTCTTACCGGTTCGACGGCTCGATCAACCGGAGCAGCGCCAGTGAGTGTCCTCTGAGCTTGTACTGGCTGTCCCGCAGCGTATAGCGCCGGCTCCAGGTATTTTCGGCGGTGTCGAGTATCCTCTCCCAGCGGTGGTCGGGGTCGTGCGACGGGAGGTGGAAGATCAGCGCGTCATGATAGGAGTTCATCATGATAAACAGCGTGTCGCCGACCAGCGGGCCTCCGTCGTCGTCCAGTTCCTCCAATTCACCGCCGGACAGCCGGAAACCCAGACACCGGACCGCCGGGTTATTCCAGGCCGCGTCGTCCATCTCCTTGCCGGAGGGCTCAAACCAGGAGATGTCCTTGACGCCCGTGCCGCGGATGCTTCGTCCCTGAAAGAAACGCCGCCGGCGCAGGACCGGATAGTCCCGGCGGAGCCGCACCACGTAGCGGACGAACTCAAGAAAATCGGCTTTTCGCTCGTCGAGGTCCCAGGGATACCAACTGATCGCGTTGTTCTGGCAATACGCGTTGTTGTTGCCGTGCTGCGTTCGGCTGAGCTCATCGCCGCCGGAGATCATGGGCACGCCCTGCGATAGCAGAAGAGTAGCGATCAGGTTCCGTTTTTGCCGCTCCCGCAGAGTAATGATGTTACGATCGTCGGTCGGACCTTCGACGCCGTGGTTCCAACTGAGGTTGTTATTCTCGCC
>CAYRPT010000173.1:0-7553 GCA_964425895.1 uncultured Solibacteraceae bacterium
TACGGAAGCGTCTCTGAAGCCCTGGCGGCGCTGACATCCGGCCTGGAGCCCGGGGCTTCCATAGCGGTCATTCCGGAGGGGCCTTACGTACTCGCGAAGACCCGTCACGAAGAGGCGGGTCGCTGATCGGGCCTGTACGGGAAGGAATCTGAGGGTATCAAGGGCGCGAGCAGCGGTTGACAAGGTATCCCTCCTCCGGTATAGTTCTTAAGGTACTGATCTATCAACGGGTTGTCGGTTTTCAGGGGCCGCTTCCGCGGGCTGCTGAGCGCCCCGTGTGCGGGCGGGAGGCGTGGCAAGCCGCTTCCCGCAGTGGCCGGCGGACCCGTGCTGGCATCCTGCGGTTGCCACCGCAGGATCAGACCGCTATTCGATGGTGGGGATTCGGAACCCACGGAAGCACGGGGCTGGACTCGGTCGAAGCGGCCGAATCCGTTGAGTCCGATCAGCAGTTCGGCATGGGTCGAGCGGGATTGGTTTCTGAAGAGCTATCGCGGAGACTTGGCCATGGCTTCCAACCACGATGACGTGCGGCATGACGCGGCGCCGGGTACTGATGCGCAGGACCTGGAACAGCTCATCGACGACTACAGTCATCTGGCGCCGCCGGCGGAAGGGGAGATCCTCCGCGGCCACGTGCTGAAGGTCACCGAAACCGAAGTGATCGTGGACATCGGCTACAAGTCCGAGGGGGTGATCCCGGCTTCGGAGTTTGCGCGCCCCGACGGAACCATTCCGGTCAAGGCGGGCGACGAAATCGACGTGATGGCCGATCGGCGGAGCCCACTGATCGATGGCTATATCCGGCTGTCGCATCACCGCGCCGCCCGCATTCGCGCGTGGGACAACCTCGACAAAGCCTATCGCGAGAATCTCATGATCTCCGGCCGCGTGCTGGGGAGAACCAAGGGCGGGTTGGCGGTCGACGTGGGCATCGAAGCGTTTCTTCCGGCCTCGCACGTGGACGTCCATCCGGTCCACAATCTCGACGGCTTCATCGGCGAGGACATCGCGGTCAAGATCGTGAAGCTCAACCGGCGTCGCGGCAATGTGGTCGTCTCGCGGCGGCTGGCCGTGGAGGAGGAGCTGGAGGCGCGGAAGAAGGCCACTCTCACCACCATCGAAGAGGGCGCCGTGGTCACCGGCGTGGTCAAGAACCTGACGGAGTATGGAGCCTTTGTCGACCTCGGCGGCATCGACGGGCTTCTCCACGTGGGCGATATGAGTCATGGCCGCGTCACCCACCCTTCCGAAGTGGTGCGCGAGGGTGAGGAAATCACGGTCAAGATCCTGAAGCTGGATCGGACGAAAGAGAGGATCTCGCTGGGCCTGAAGCAATTGGCCCCCGACCCTTGGGAAACGGCCGCCGAACGCTACCCTGCGGGGGGTCACGTGATCGGCCGCGTGGTGAGCATCACCGACTACGGGGCGTTTGTCGAGTTGGAGCCCGGCGTTGAGGGATTGATCCACATTTCCGAGATGACCTGGTCGCGCCGTCTGAAGCACCCTTCGAAGGTGGTGCGGGTAAACGACCAGGTGGAGACCGTCGTGCTCGAGGTGAAGTCGGACGAACGCCGGATCTCCCTGGGCATGAAGCAACTTGAGGCGGATCCGTGGACGACGGTGGCGGACCGGTACTCGGTCGGCTCCGTCGTCGAAGGCCGTGTCCGCAAACTGACCGATTTCGGGGCGTTCATCGAGATCGAGGAGGGGATTGACGGATTGGTGCACATCTCGGACCTCTCCTGGACGAAGCGCATCAAGCACCCCTCCGAGATTCTCAAGAAGGGTGAGGTGGCCCGGGCGGTGATCCTGAACATCGATCCCGACAGCCGGCGCCTCTCGCTGGGCATCAAGCAGTTGCTGCCGGACGCCTGGGAAACGTTTTTCCAGGAACACCAGACCGGCGACATCGTGCGCGGCCGGATTACGCGTTACGCCGGTTTCGGCGCCTTTGTTGAGTTGTCTCCGGGAGTAGAGGCGCTGTGCCACAACTCGGAGCTGCCGGCGGGAGGTTCACCGGAGGAACCGGTACTCCCGGTGGGCAGCGAATACGAGTTCAAGATCATCAAGATGCATGAGGCGGAACACCGGATCGGCTTGAGTGTCCGGGCGATTGCCGACGACGAGGAGCGGAATCGGCTGGAGGAGTATCAGCGCCAGGCCGCCGCCGCCACCATGACGATTGAGGAGGTCATCCATTTGAAGGGTCAGGGCGAAACCGGCTGATTTCCGGATGCCCGAGGCGGCGTCGCGTCGCCGCGGCCGCCTGTTGATCCCCCAAAAGGAAGCTGCGCAGGAGATAATGGAGAGCTAAGCGATGACTAAGGCCGATTTGATCGAGGAAGTGTCGCGGGTGGTCGAGATGACCCGCAAGGATTCCGAAGTAATCGTCGAGGCGATCTTCGATAGCGTTGTGCGCGCGCTTCACGGCGGGGACAAGATCGAAATCCGGGGCTTCGGCAGTTTCCGGACTCGCGAGCGGCAAGCCCGTACGGGGCGCAATCCCAAGACGGGCGAGCGCGTCGAGGTGCCCGCCAAGCGAATTCCGTTCTTCAAACCCAGCAAGGAGCTGAAGGATCTCGTCAACGGGGAAGACCAGCACCGGCCGGACGTTGCGCCACCGCCATCCGGCACACCCTCCACCTACTACTAGAACGGCCGGCGAACCATGGACCGGCTCTGGACACCTTGGCGTTATGCTTACATCAGCAAGGCCGGCCCGTGCGGCGGCTGCCTTTTCTGTGAGAAAGCCCAGCCGGGCAGCGACGAAGCGAGACTGATTCTGTGGCGGAGCAGTCGCAATTTCGTCCTTCTCAACCTGTACCCTTATAACAACGGC
This sequence comes from uncultured Solibacteraceae bacterium, assembly GCA_964425895.1. Lineage (GTDB taxonomy): Bacteria > Acidobacteriota > Terriglobia > Bryobacterales > Bryobacteraceae > CAYRPT01. The sequence goes on from CAYRPT010000173.1 coordinate 2,843, forward strand.
CACATCCTGATCGCCCCCTACGAGCACGTCCCGACGCTCGGAGATCTCTCGGAGGAAAGCGCGATCGACATGATGCGGTTGGCGCGTCTCGCCGAGCGGATTTTGCACCGCGTATATCAGCCTAAAGGCGTCAATATTGGCATGAACATCGGCGAGTGCGCCGGCGCCGGCGTGGCCGGGCATATCCATCTGCACCTGTTGCCCCGCTGGCCGGGCGACGTCAGCTTCATGACCACCGTGGCTGAGACGCGCGTGATTCCCGAGGATCTGGCGACGACCTACGCGAAGCTCTCCGTCGAGTTCGCGAAGCTGCCGGCGTGAGGCGTGCGGCGCGGGGGCCAACTCCGATCGCGAGGGGGCTATCCAGCGGCCACTTCCTCCCAGGTGACCACGCGCTTTTCGTAGATGGCCTTCGTTCCCATCAGGGGCAGCAGCGTGGAATTCATCGCTGAATTGACATTGTTGACGGGCGTCTTGCCCTCGCGGATGCAATCGACGAAGGCGGCCAGCGCCATGTAGGTGGAGTCTTTTCCGGCGTCGGGCACCTCCAGGTTCACCGGCTTCGCGCCGCGCTCGCGCGGCTGGAAGGTGGCTGCAACCAGGTCCACCAGGCCCTCTGAGCCGAACACCATTTCCTTGTCGCCGGTGTAGGCGGCCGGATCGAAGTAGTGGTGGCTGAAGTTGACGCGTACATCGCCCGGGTACTCGAGAACCAGGCTGTAGTTGTCCATCACGGTGCGTCCCGGCGGGTCGTTCATGAACAGGTTCGTGCCGCCGGAGCCCATCGCGCGCAGCGGATGGCTGCCAATGGCCCACGTGAACAGGTCCAGGATGTGGATGCCCTGGTCGATCATGATGTCGCCGCACTTTGTCCGGTCGAAGTACCAGGGGATGTCGCGAGGAAGGTCGCCGCCGTGCCGGATGCCGTGGCACATGAGCACCTTCCCCAGCTTCCCCGCATGGATGAACTCTTCGGCCGCGCGCCGGTTGGGGTCGTGGCGGAGCTGGAAACCCACCTGCATGATGCCCTTCGAGCGCTTCGCTTGCGACCGGATGAGCCGGCAGTCGGCCGCGTTGAGCGCCAGCGGCTTCTCGGCGTAGAGATGCTTGTTGAGCTCGAGGACGGCGGGATAGACTTCGACGTGGGTCCAGTCCGGCGTAGCCGAGACCACCGCGTCAACCCCCTTCATCTCGTCGAGCATCCGGTGGTAGTCGGTGTAGACCTTGGCCGAGCCGCCGCGGTCAGAAACCATCTTGGCCGCCGCGGCGGCGCGGTCCGGCAGCAGATCGCAGACCGCGACGACGCGGACCCCGGCGACATCGAGCATGTGCCGGAGCAGGTACGAGCCCCGGTTGCCCACACCGAGGAATGCGACGGTGATCACCTCGGCGGCGCCCAGGCGAACGGCCGGCGCGCCAACCGCCACCACGGCGCCTGCCGGCGCCTTCAGGAACGTGCGGCGCGAAACCCCTTGCTGATTCATCTTGATCTCCTTCCTGCCCGGCCGGTTCTCGCCGGAAACCCGCGCCTGGCACACAAGCTATCTCTTCGCCGGCGGGTAAGGGTCGCGGAGCGCGAGCAGCAGATGCACAGCCGCTTCCGCCAGCGCTTCGCCGCCGCCCGGCGCGAGCGGCGTGCTGATGACCTCATAGGCGCCTTGGGCATACGCCTTACGGTCCGGGATGTATTCCCCAAGGCTGCCGTTGGCAAGCGTGACGACGATGGTGTGCGGGAACGGCGACGCCAGCTTGACGGCTTTGCCCAACTCCACGAAGACCTCGCCGGGCAGCCCCACCCAGGCGACCTCGTTGCCGAGGGCGATCACCTGAACCTCGGCCTCCATCGGCCCGCCATTCCGCTCAGCCGCCGTCAACACTTTGAAGGCCCAGACCTGCTCGTAGAAGGGCGCCGCGGCCGGCGTGCCGAACCTGGCCGCCACCTCTCTGGCCTTCGCGATGTCGTCCGGGGTCACTGGGACGACCGGCAGGCTCACGCGCCTGACGCGCGCTTTGACCGCGCCGGTCTCCACCTCCAGCAGGTGGGGCCAGACGTTCAACACGCTGCCCGCAAGGATGGTTCCGATGCGCGCCGCCTCGGCGTGGCCCTTCTGCGGTTCAGGGGTCGTCACGTTGATGTGGTTGACGTTGCCGCACGCGCCGAGCGAGAAGAGGGTCAGCATCTCCGGCCCCTTCGCTTCGCCGAGCAAGCGGGCGAGTGTGTAGGGGTAGTCGGCGGAAAACTGAAGCCCGCCCACGGTGTCCAGGTGGTTCGCGAAGTTCACGTAAGCAGCTATCGGCCCGTTGCTCGGGGACTCGAGAGAGACGACCGGAACCTCCGGATCGATCGTGCTCACCGGCCGCACGATGTTCGGATTCAGCTTCCCCGGGTTCCAGCCGATCGAACCGTCCTTCATGACGAACCGGCGGACGAAGCTGATCGAGTCCTCGCGGCCCGAGCCTGCCCGCACCTTCACGGGACGAAGGGAGTTGGCGGCCGCTGAGACGGCGGCGGCGATTCGTTCCGGCAGGCGGGAAAGGTACTCGCCCGCGATAGCGGTCGCCTGGCCGCTGGCGCCCGGCGGCGTCTCCGACATCACCGGTCCGGTGTGCGTGTGCGTGGCCGAGATCATGGTGTGGCTGCCAGGTATGCCGCAGGTGCGCTCGACGATCTCCCGGGTCTTCCGCACCACGGACTCGGAGAGGTCGACAAGATCACAGGCTACGAGCGCCGCCTTGACGCCATCCTTCTCGAGAACGATCGCCTTGGCCTGTAGCGGATCGTGGATGCCCTCGTTGAGGCGGACGTTGTAATAGCCCGCCATCGGCATGCCCGGCGGCGGTGTGATGTCGGACTTCCCTTGCCCGGCGCGAAAGTCCGCGGCCTGCGCAGCGAGGCCGAGCAACACAACAGCGGACGCTCGAAGCAGCGTGCCGGCCCGGCAGACCGAGAGGCTGGCCGGCGGTCCGGAGGTTCGGGATTCAGTCATGGGATGGCGCCGCCTCCACAGGCAGTATAGTCGAGCCTCGGGCGGTTGGCGCGGACTCCCGTGGTGATCAGCGCTTCACGGCGATGGTGGTGACAATCTTCTTTCCTTGCGGTAGGCCGGGATCGCCGCTGATCCGGTCCCGCATGAACATCACCACGACCATGTCGCCGTCGAGAACGGCGTCCGGCACCTTCGCATTGATTTGCCATAGGCCGGGGAACTCCGGGGACAACCCGGAGAACTGAACCTCGGCCGGCGCGCCATTGATCAAGACCTGTGGCTGCGCGGGGGTGTTCACAAGCATCCCCGCCGGCGGCCGCTCGCCGTCGGGCGGCGCTCCCGGAATGGGACCCGCGCCGGTGGCAAACAGCGAGATGTACTGGCCGGGTCCGATGGGATTCTGCGCGGTGTTGATTGTGCCCGCGCGAGGACCGGTGACGTTCACGGCGGCGATCTGGCCGACGCCGCCCTCGGGCCGGGTGAAGAAGCCCGGAAACGCCACATCCACCGAAACCCTGGCGCTCGCCAAGGTCTGGCCGGAGGAGGCGCGGACCGCGGTGATCTCGACAAACCCCGACGTCGGCGCGCCGTTCGGCGCCAGGAAGTTGATCTGCGCGGAAGACACGAAGTACAGCGGCGCCGGCTCGCCGTCCACGAGAACCTGGACGTCGCCGAGTTCCTTCGGCAGCCGCGCCGGGTCGGTGTTCACCTGAAGTTCAATCGGCCTCGGTTCGAGGAAGAATAGCGACGCGATCATCCCCGGCGCGATCCGGCCCGGCACTTGCACTTGATCCGGGTTGGCCGGAAGGTCGCGGGGCAGGAAGTTCGCTCCGTTAGCCACCGCCAACAGCGGGAAGTGAGCGGCGACGCGGTTCATCGCGTCGGCCAGGTACAGATTGCCGGACTCGTCCTCGGCGAGGGCAAGCGCGCTCCCCAGCAAGGGATCCGGTTCCGGCGCCGTGTTGCCGAGCAGAAGCTGCTCGAACCGGCGGTAGCGGACGATGCGCGAGTTGTTCGTGTCGGCCACCCACGCCTGGTCCGTCCCGGGGCTCACGAAGACATCCCAGGGATTGCGCAAGCCGCTCAGCACCACCGAGGCCCTCGGGGCGCCCGGCTCGTTGCGATAGTCGGGAAACACGAGCACGCGGTTGTTGGCGTTGTCCGCCACGTACAGGTGGTTACTCGAGTCCGTCGAGACGCCGAGCGGGCCGTTGAACTGGTTCGGCTCGCTTCCCGCTCCCGCCGAGCTGAAGTCTGGCTGCCCGAACACCCGGACGGCGGGCTCGCCGTTCTCGAACGGCCGTTCGAACAGCAGAACGCGGTGATGCAGGGCATCCGATACCAGCAGGTCTCCTTCGACGCTGAAGTGTAGCCCCCACGGACCGGCCATCGTGCGCGAGGTGGCGTCGGTAACCTTCGAGGTGAAGTTGAGCTGGCCCAGCACCAGGTCCGCCTGCGGTAAAACCGGCGGCTGATCGAACGGCCGCGGGAACCGCACGACCCGTCCGTTGCCGTAGTCGGCTACGTAGAGGTTCCCGCCGGCGTCCACGGCAAGTCCGACGGGGAACACAAGCCCGGCCGGCACGGGCGTGGAGGCGTTGTTGGTCGGGTAATTCGCGATCGCCCGGAAGCCGTCGGGCTGGCCGATGACTAGGTCGGCGGAACCGCCGGCGCGGACGCGCCGCGCGTCGCGAAAACAAAGCACCCGATGATTGTTCGTATCG
>CAYRPT010000174.1:0-7534 GCA_964425895.1 uncultured Solibacteraceae bacterium
GCGACGAAGTTCGATCCCAAGCAGGACGACGCGCTGTATCGCTGGAGCGCGCGGCGCTCGGGCTACATGGCGATGGCGAACCTGTCGGCGGCGCGTTCGCTGGACCGGTGGGGCGTGCCCTGGAGCATGAGCGGCTGGCGGTGGAACCCGTATTTCGGCCTGTTCACGTTCGTCCCCGCCTATGGATTTCTGTCGAGCCCCTTTGGCTTTGATTTCTATAGCCCTCGCGTCGTGTACATGGTGTATGCGCCTCCGCGACCGGTCGAATCGGGCGGCGGTTGGGGAGGGGGCGGCAGCTACAGCCCGCATTACGGCTACGTGGTGACGGGGAGCCGCGGGGCGTCCGTGGGATCGGTCGGCGGCGGTGCGGTTGCCGGAGGGGGAGCGTGGGCTGCACCGGGTTCGGGGGGCGGGGGGGGCGGAGGCACGGTGGGCCGGGGCGGATCGGCGGGCGGCGGCCGGGGCCGGTAGAATCTCTCTTTTTCCTGGATGCCTGCCGTAGCGAGTGGCGGCGGTCGCGCCCTGCGGCGTTGGCCTTGGCCCGCGGCCTGCAGCGCATCGCCGGAATTTCGGCAAACAACGGCGAAACAAAACCGGGGGACCTTCGTCTTACTGTTTACAGGCAGCGACCGGCATTCGGCCGGAAGCGTTGAGCAGAGCAGAAGGATCTTCCCCCCGCGGGGGGAAGATCCGGAACAGCGGGCCCCGGAATACCCGCGGCGAATGTTAGAGCATCGAGGAAGGGGAAGGTCATGTTTCAGACGGCAGTACAGGAAAAGTACACGTGGGATATCCGCAGCGTTCTCGGCGGAGTCGCCATGTTTGTCGTGTTGCTATCGGTCGGCTATCTTCTGATCGCGGGCTGACGTTCCGTCACAGCCGGTAGAGCATCCAGTAGACGACGACGCCGGTCACACTCACATAAAGCCATATCGGCAAAGTCCAGCGGGCTATCGCGCGGTGCCGGTCGAAACGGCCCCGCACCGCTCTCCATAGCGTGATAACGGCCAGTACGGGCACGGCGGCGGCCAGGACGCTGTGCGAGATCAAGACGCCGAAGTAGACGGTGCGGATGGGTCCGCGGTGCGGAAATCTTACCGAGCCAACCTGGAAGTGATACGCCAGGTAGCTGATCAGAAACAAAACCGACACGGCGAAGGCGCCGATCATCGCTTTTCGGTGGGCGGAGCGGTTGCCGGCGCGGATGAGCCCGAAGCCCGTCACCAGAAGCGCCGCGGCTGTAGCGTTGAGAGCGGCGTTCAGCGTGGGCAGGTCCTGGGCCGTCATTCGGAAGCCTCAACAGCGAGCAAACGAATATCTCCCTCCATCTTCTCCATGGCTTCATTGTCGGAGCTCAGGTAATAGCCGCGGACAACGCCGCGGCGGTCCACCAGCACGAAGCGCGTGGAGTGATCCAGGTTTCCCTTCACATCTCCGAGGGCGAAAGCGTTGCGATTGAGGTCGTCGAGGCGATCAATCGGCCCTGTGAGGAACCGCCAGCGGTTCGCCTCGGCCTGGTAGCGGCGGGCATAGGCGGCGAGCACTTCCGGCGTGTCGCGGTCCGGATCGACAGTGAACGATACGAAGCGGACCTCGGGCAGATCGGCGAGATCATCTTGCAGACGGCGCATCCGGGCGCTCATGCGGGGACAGGGGCCGGTGCACGACGTGAAGATGAAGTCCGCCACCCAAACCCGGCCGGCGAGCTGCTTGTTCGAATCGAACTCCTCGCCGGTGTGCGCCGTCAGGGTGAAGGCGGGAACGGTCCGGTAGGAGGGCAGATCCGCGGCCGAGGGACCGCAGGACACGGCGAAACCCGCCAGAACCACGATCCATGCCGCGTGCGGCATGACGCCCGTTTTCCGGCGGCTTTGTCCGCTGCTGGCGATGGTGCGAGCCTCCATATCAGGTTATGCGCTACTGCGGCCGGACTGGCGACGCGCCGCGAGGGTGGCCGCCGCCCAGAGCAGGATTCCACACGCCAACGTTACCAGGATGCTCAGCTCCATGGCCGGCGTTCCGGCTTCCACGGTTGGGGCGAGCAGGCGCCGGAGCGCCGCGGTGGCATAGGTCAGCGGATTCGCCATCATCAGCCGCTGCATCCAGCCGTGGGCACTGGCGAAGCCGAAGAGCGCGCCGGACACCATCCAGAGCGGGAATAGCAAAAGGTTCATGACCGCGTGAAATCCTTGCGGACTCTCCATCTTCCACGCGATGAGGAATCCCAGGGCGGAGAAAGAGAATGCCACGAGGTACAGCACTCCCGCCAGGCCTGCCAAGGCCGGAAGCGGCGGACGAAACCCGGCCAGGGGAAGAAATGCGAGCAGGATGGCGCCCTGCAGCCACGCGAGGCTGGCGGCGCCGAGCACCTTGCCTAACACCATCGCGCTGCGCGGAGCGGGCGAAACCAACATGGAGAGCAAAAAGCCCTCCTTGCGGTCTTCGATGATCGACATCGTCGAAAAGACCGCGGAGAACATTACCGTGAGGGTGAGGGTCCCCGGGTAGAAGAACCCGAGGTCACCGTAACCGGAGCCGAGGACCAGCCAGAAGATCAGCGGGGAAGCCACGAATCCTGCGACGCGGGCCTTCTCGCGCCAGAAGCGAACAAGCTCACGCTTCCAGAGAGTCCAGACCGGGAGCCAGAAGAGTTCAGACATCGGCCCTCCGGAGAGGGAGGTCAGAGAGGCGCGGGTCTGGCGGGCCGAACAACCTGCTCCACCAGAGGGAGGACGCCCCCATGTGTCCGGGCGGAAGCGCGTGCGGATGCTGATACCTCATGCCAGCCGCGCTCCGGTCTCGTCGAGGAAGACATCCTCGAGCGTGGGTTTGTGAAGAGCCACCGTTTCCATAGCGCCGGGAAACGCGGCCATTAGCCCGGAGAGCAAGCGGGTACCGTCGGGGGTCTCAATGCGAAGCGAGCCGTCGACGGATTGCACGTCGACCGCGAACCGCTCGCGGATCGCGCCGGCCAGCGCACCGGGATCGTGGGCCTCGATGACAACGACATCGCCGCGGATGCGGGCCTTGAGTTCCGCGGGCGAGCCTTCGGCGACCGCCCTCCCTTCGTGGAGCAACAGCAGCCGGTCACAGCGCTCGGCTTCGTCCAGGATGTGAGTGGTGAGCAGCACCGTGACCCCCTCGCGGGCCCGTAGTTCGGCGATGTAGTCGGCCAGTTCCCGCCGTGCCCCGGGATCAAGGCCAGCGGAGGGCTCGTCCATCAGCAACACCCGCGGGCGGTGCAGGAGGGCCTTCGCGATCTCGGCACGCCGGCGGAGGCCCCCGGAGAGCGTCCCGACAATGTCCCGCCGGCGCCCGGCCAAGCCGAGGCGTACCAGCGCGCTGTCGATGCGCCCCGCCAGGGGCGCGCCGCGCATGCCGTACAGGTGGCCCTGGGCTTGGAGGTTCTCTTCGACCGTCAGCTTGCGATCGAGGCTCTGCGACTGGAAGACAACGCCGATCGTGCGGCGGACGTCGTCGGGCTGCCATTCTACGTCGAAGCCCGCGACCAGCGCGCGGCCGCTAGTGGGAGCCATGATGGTCGCCAGGATCCGGAACAGAGTGGATTTGCCGCCGCCGTTAGGGCCGAGTAGTCCGAAGACGGCGCCTTCTTCCACCCGGAACGTCAGGCCCGCCAGAGCAGTCCGGTCCCCGTAGCGGTGCGACAGGTTCTCGGTGGAGACGATCACAGGCCCGGGCGATCCAGCAGCATTAGTCCGAACAACAGAGGTAGATAAATGACGGAGGCGAGCAGAACTCCTCGAGCACGCGAGATCGAGCGGTCCAACATCACGCGCACACCAGTCGAAAGGAAAGCCAGGCCCAGCAGGACGGCGCCTGCCAGGTAGAGCCCGCCCGTCATCGAGAAGGCCGCTGGAAGCAAACTCACGGGCAGGAGCAGCAATGCAGCGAGGAAAATGTGACGGGCGGTGGAGACCCCATCCGGCTCAACAACCGGCTTCATGCGAATGCCGGCGCGGGCATAGTCGTCACGATACATCCAGGCGATCGAATAGAAATGCGGAAACTGCCAAATGAAGAGAATGGCCCCAAGAATCCATGCTTCCACGCCCAGCGTACCGGCCGAAGCCGCGTAGCCGATGAGGGGCGGCATGGCGCCCGGGATGGCTCCGAGGGTGGTCGAGTGGGGTGTGCGGCTCTTGAGCGGCGTGTAGACGAACAGGTAGGTGAGGAGGGTGAACATGCCGAGCAGAGCCGCCAGCAAGCTTGCGCCCCACCACAACTCCAGGAAGCCGGCGATCGACAGGAGGATGCCCCAGAGGAGTGCCCGGCCGGGTGTCACCCGCCCGGTGGGCAGCGGGCGGTGTCGGGTGCGGCGCATCTTCGTGTCGGCTGCCCGCTCCATCCACTGATTCAACGCCGCCGTCCCCGAAGCCAGCAATCCGGTGCCGATCAGGGTGTGGAGCAGGACCGCCCCGTTCCAGGCATCCTGGCGGCCGAAAAAAAAGCCGATCCCGGTGCTCGCCAGGATGAGCCAGGTGATTCGTGGCTTCGTCAGTTCGATATACGCTCGCATGAGCTTGTAAAGGCCTTACGAAGGAACCGAAACGCCGCCGGCCAAGGACTCCTGAGGCCGCCGCACGTTTCGAAGCACTTGGAGTGCGAAGGCTACGCCCGTGGCGAGCGTCAAAGCCCCGAAAGCGACGTGCAGAACGGTGAACAGCACCATCACCGGCATCGGTTGGGCGCTCTCGAAGGTATAGATGCGGCTCATGTACGCCGCGATTCCGAGGAATAGCTGCACCATCGTGATCGTGACGAGCAGAATCGACCAACGGCGGATGACCTCGTGCCGGGGAAACTGCTGCAACGCAAACATCGCGACGGTCAGCACGATACCACAGGCCACCAAGGCGCCGACGATATGGGGCACCAGACCCAGAACCTTGTGACGATAGGCGGCTCCAAGGGCGATTTGCGCAAAAAGCACCACTGCTCCGAGCATGGCGAGAGTTCGCAGCGAGGGCGAATTCTCATCCACCACGATTTCGGGCTCCTTCCGCCATCCCGGCGATGTGAACAGCGCGATCGCGGCGGTGGTCGAAAAGAAGAGCTGGGCGAGGCAGGCATGGACGATGCTGATCTGCGCCGGAAGTTTCAACAGGACCGTGAGGCCTCCGAAGACACCCTGGAGGATGACGCCGGCCACCGCGATCCACCCCAGCTTGCGCATCCAGGCGCGGCCGTCCGCCTTCCATAGCCAGACCGCAAGGATGATCGTCAGGAAGCCGACCGTGGTGGCCACCATCCGGTGCCCGTGCTCGTAGAAAACGCCGCCGGTCATCTCCGGCATGACCTGGCCATAGGAAAGTGGCCAGTCGGGCACGCTCAGTCCGGCCTCGTTGCTGGTCACCGAGGCCCCGGCGACAACGAGAAACAGCGTACAGGCGACCAGGAAAAGAGCAAACCGATGCAGCGGAGTGTTTGCCATAGTCTTCTTACTCTTCGAGATGCCAGAAGCGCGTCAGGGAGTATGTAAATCCCCAGCTTTCTTTACTGTAACAGAGGACTCCCGGCCAGGCCCCTGGGTGAGGCGCCGGCGAGCCGGAACGTTAGGTGTAGCCTTGGGGTGTGACTACCTACGACGAGGTCCCGTATCTCACCGTGGCCCGGCCCCAAACGCATCCGGACCGCCTGGCGACGCACGCGTGTCTTTTCGGAATGTCGCCGCCCGACCCGGACTCGGCCCGGGTTTTGGAGATCGGCTGTGGCGACGGCGGGAACCTCATCCCGATGGCCTACGCGATGCCGGGCGCCGCCTTCACGGGTGTTGACCTGGCGGCGACGGCAATTGCGAAGGGCCGCGAGCTTTTGGGCAGCCTCGGTCTCCGGAACATCAGCCTGCACAACATGAACATGAGGGACCTGGGGCCGGATTTCGGAGACTTCGACTACATCCTCGCTCACGGCGTGTACTCGTGGGTGCCGCCGGATGCCCAGGATGCGCTGCTGGAACGTATCGGCTCCCTGCTGGCGCCGGAAGGAGTGGCCTACGTCAGCTACAACACGTATCCGGGTGGCCATCTGCGGGAGATGATGCGGGAAATGATGCTTTACCACATCCGGAAGATCACCGGCCCCGAGGAGAGGGTGGCGGCGGCGCGGGCCTTCGCAGCGTCGTTCGCCGGGGCCGCGGACCCGGGGACCGCCGGCCCGCCCGAGCTGTGCGAGGAGGCGGCGCGGGTGCTTGAGCGGGCGCCGTTTGAGCTGCTCCACGACGAGCTTGCGGAGCACCATCGTCACGTGTACTTCCACGAATTTGCCGCTCACGCGCGCCGGCACGGCCTGCGGTACCTGGCGGAGGCGGATGCCCAGGGGCTGGGCGATCTGCCCGTGATGGAGGGCGCTGACCGGCAGGAGCGCGAGCAATACAAGGATTTTGTCATCTGCCGGCGCTTCCGGCAGAGCCTGTTGTGCCGCGACGGCATCCGCGCGGCTGACGACGTCGATGCCGCCAGAGTGGCCGGGCTTCGCGTTGCGGCGGAGGTGCGGGAGGCGCCGGCCTCCGGCACGCCGACGTCGCCGGCAGGCAGGAAGTTTCGCGTCAGCGCACATGGCCACACGGCCGAGGTTTCGACCGACCATCCCGTCACGGCAGCCGCTCTCGCCGAACTCGGTGAGCGATGGCCGGCCAGCGTGGCGGTGGCCGACCTGAATGTCCAGATCCGCCGAAGGGTCGGTCCGGGGGTGAGCGAGGAGGCCGGCCCAATCCTGGAAAGTTTGCTCCTCCGCCTCTACGTGGCGGGCGTGTTGGATCTCAACATCGCTCCTCACCGCTACGCTACCCGGGCGGGATTCCGGCCGGCGGTGAGCGCAGTGGCGCGCGCGCAGGCCCGCATCCACAGCCGGGTGGCCAACCTGCGGCACGCGATGGTGGAGATCACCGACGATCTGACGCGCTCGATGATCCTGTATCTGGACGGCTCGCACGACCGGACCGAGATCCGGCTCCGCCTGGAAACGCAAACTGGTGTGAGGGCCGACGATGCCGCCATCGAAAAGGCCCTCCAGTCGCTGGCGGCCTCCGCCCTCCTGGTTCCCGAGGACCGGGAGCAATCGGCGCGCCCCTTCGCCGCTTGAGGGCCGGCGGCGCCGCTACGCCTCGCGACGGACGTTGAAGCCCATCAAGCGGCCCATCCGCTCGATGTCGCGGACGTGATCACCATAAAAGATCACGCGGTGCAGGCCTCCGCCGTAGCTGCGGAGCCATTTCTCGGCATCGGGAACCCGAGTGCGGATCTGGCTGCGGCAACCGCGATCGCTGTCGACCGCTCCGGTGACTTCGGCGGTGGAAACCATGAAGTCCTTCGGACCGTTGAACCGTCCGACGGTGATGGTCCGGCCGGACGGCATCAGCACCTGAACCACGGCTCCCTCGGCGGTTTCGAGATGGTTGCGGATTATATACGGCGCGGCCGGCTCGTCGATTCCCGCCATCCGGGTGGCCGCGACGCAGTGCGCGTGGATGACCTCGTTGCGGCTGATGTCGAAAACCGGGTCGGAGACGAAGCCT
>CAYRPT010000175.1:0-7530 GCA_964425895.1 uncultured Solibacteraceae bacterium
GGGCGGACTTCATCGGCGAGTCCGCACGACTCAGCCTGACGGCGTTCCACGCGTCGCTGGACCGCGTGATTTCGAACGTGACGGTGGCCACCGCCCCCTTGCTGATCACCCGCCGCCGGGAGAACGCCGCGGCGGCCACAGCGCCGGGATTCGAGGCGGCAGCCCGGTACCGGTGGCGGCGGCTTCTCTCGCAGGCGTCCTATCTCTATGTGGATTCCCAGTTCGCCGCCGGCCCGGCGGTGCCGCAGGTTCCCCGCCATCAAGGTTCGGCTCAGATCACGTGGGCGGGAGAAAACACGTTGCTCTCCGCCGGGCTGCGGGCGTACGCGTCACAGTTCGAGGACGACCTGAACCTCTTCCGTCTGCCCGGGTTCGCCGTCTTCCACGTGACACTGGAGCGGCGCGTGACGGAGAGCCTCTCAGCCACCGTGGCCATCGAGAACCTGGCAAACCGCGTCTTTCTGGTCGGCCTCACGCCCGAGCCGGCGACCGGCAACCCCCGCCTTTGGCGCGCCGGCCTTCGCTGGTCGTCGATGCCCTGACCGGGCGCGCCCTTGGGGCGGCTCCCCGGATCTCCCCCCGCTTACTCCGCCCGGACGGAGATCTTATAGTTGCCCGTGCCAGCCGGTGAGTAGTGGCGCACGCGCAACCGGTACTCGCCGGCGCCGAGGCGCTTGCGGATCCGGGCATTGAAGCCGCGCCCACTGTCGTCATCCTCGGCGATGGGAACGGAGAGATCCCCGGCCCGGTAGAGCGCCATCAGCACATCGGTGCGCCCGGACGTCTCGACCACGTAGTTCCCGGACCGGCTCAGAACGATGCGATAGTCGTCCTCCTCGCCGTGCTGGCCGATTCGAGCGGCCACCGTGTCGCCCAGTGGCAGATCGACGGCCGCTTTGTCCTCTTTGGGGTAAATCGTGCCAACGAACGCCTTGTCCGTGTCCGACAGCCGCGTGTTCCAGCCGATCTCGAAATCTCCGATGGTCAGGTCATTGGGCACGGAATACTGCATGATCGAGGCCGGGTCATACTCAGAGAAATTCGTCTCATCCCGGGAGTAGCGGCCGAGAACGTTGATATCGACGTCACTCCGCGACCAGCCCTGGGTCACCTGGTAGTAACGGTAGACCTTCTCCACATCCCAGGGAATGCCCGCCTCGGGATGCTGGTGCTCGTGAATACAGCCGAGGGCGTGGCCAAACTCATGAATGACCACGCGCGAATACTCTTCGTCGTCCGTGGTGGGGGTCAGCCAGCCGTAGTTCATGGTGGGCTCGTTGACGGGTATTACGAGGGCCACATTGCCGAGGTACGACCATGAGCCGCTGTCGAGAAACGAGATCCGGATCTCGGCATCCTCCCCTGGTTCGACGAATTCGAATCGGATGTTCGCGAAGTTCTCCCACTGCTTCGCGTAGTGGATCACCTTTTGCTGGACCGGCTCGACGCCGTCCAGAAACTTGCAGCGAAGGGTTCGGCCAGGCTTCCACCGGGTCTCGGTAAGGACGGCCATCTCGAGCGCGCCGCCGGCGTGGCCGGCTCCGCCGCGCGGCCTCCCCAGGGGCGCATTGCGCGGATTCTCGGCGATGGCTCTCTCGGCCGCGTCCACGAGCTTTCCCTCGGGCACGGGCATGATCGTGCAGATCTTGATGCGGGTGAGTGACATATGTTCCTCCTGCGATTCGTATGCGGTTCCCCTCCAGGAACAAGCGAACCGATCCTATCGCATTTTGAGCGGTTCGTCCACGACTTCTGTTATCCTTTCCGGCGGAGATCGATCGATATGAATCGGCTGGCGGGTATCGCGTTGCTGGCGGCGCTGATCGCGGGCGGATGCGGAACGGGCGAGAAAGCGACCCTGATTCTGCACAACGGCAAGGTGGTCACGGTGGACAACAGGTTCACAATCGCTTCCGCGCTGGCTGTTCGAGGCGGCCGGATCGTGGCCGTGGGCGCGGACGCCGACATCCTCCGGATGGCCGGACCGCAAACCGAGAAGATCGACCTTGAGGGCCGGATGGTGTTACCCGGCCTGATCGATTCCCACGTGCACGCCCTCGGTTCGGCCATGTACGAGTTCGACCACGAGGTGCCGGACATGCTCACCGTGGATGACGTGCTGGACTACGTCCGGGAGCGCGCGAAGGTGCTCGGGCCCGGCCAGTGGATCGTGGTCTCACAAGTTTTTATCACCCGGCTCAAGGACCAGCGTTACCCCACCCGGGCGGAGCTGGACCAAGCCGCGCCGGAGAACCCGGTTGTCTTCCGGACCGGCCCTGATGCTTCGCTGAACTCGCTGGCGCTGCGGCTCAGCGGGATCGACCGGAACTTCCGCATCACCGACGGCAAGCCGGGACGCATCGAGCGCGATCCGAAGACCGGCGAGCCCACGGGGATTCTTCGGCAATGCGCGCGCTTCATCAAGGCCGTTCCGAGCGAGCGCCAACCTGGCGACGCCGACCGTCTGGAGCGCCTCAAGGCCCTGTTCACCGATTACAATTCGGTGGGCATCACTTCCATCGGGGAGGGCGATACCGAAGACGAGCAGGTGGCGCTGCTCCGGAAGCTGAGGGATCAGGGGGAGCTGAGTGTTCGCGTCTTCATGTACCTTTCGGTGGACGCGCAGGCGCCGATGGAGGAAATCGAACAGCGCCTGCGCCAGGCTTCGATGAACCCTCTCCACGCCTACGACAACATGCTCTGGCTGCGCGGCGCCAAGGTGTTCCTCGACGGGGGCATGCTGACCGGCAGCGCCTTTATGCGCGAGCCTTGGGGCGTCTCCCGCATCTACTCGATCGAGGACCCCGAGTACCGCGGCATGCGGTATATCGAGCCGGACAAACTGTACCGGATCATGCGGACGGCCCTTGAGAACCAGCTTCAGTTGACCGCCCACTCGGTGGGCGACGGCGCCGTGGAGACGTTCGTCGATACGGCGGCGGCTTTGGCGCGGGACGGGGTCGATATCCGCGGCGGGCGGCCGTGCCTGACGCACGCCAACTTCATGACCCTCGATGCGATCGACAAGATGGCGCGTTTCGGCGTCGTGGCCAACATGCAACCCAACTGGCTGCAACTTGACGGCGCCACCTTACTGAAACACTTCGGGGCGGAACGAACGAAGTATTTCCAGCCCTATCGCACCATATTTGACAAGGGAGTGATTGTGGGCGGTGGATCGGATCACATGCAGAAGATCGGAAGCTTCCGTTCCATCAACCAGTACAACCCTTTTCTGGGGATTTGGACGGCGCTCGCCCGCACGCCGCGCTGGATGGATGAGCCGTTCCACCCCGAGCAGCGCATCACGCGCGAGGAGGCGATCCGCCTGTACACGATCAACAACGCCTACTTGAGCTTCGAGGAAAAGGAGAAAGGCTCAATTGAGGCGGGCAAACTCGCTGACCTGATTGTCGTGGATCGCGACTTGCTCGAATGCCCGCTGGATGAGATCCCGCAGACCCAGGTGCTTCGGACATACCTCGGCGGGAGGCTCATCTTCCAGCGTTCGGGGGCGGCGCCTTCGCGACGAGCGGCGAACTCCTGAACGCGGTCTCCTCCAAGGGAAACGAAGCTCCGGCGCGCTCTTCTCACCCCCCGCCGCCGTCCGTCGGGCCTTCGCGGAGGAAGTTGTAGTTGCCGTCGAGGAACTGCCGGACGTACCAGCGCATCACGTCGTGCGAGCTCATGAACATGTCGAGCTGGCTGGTGCATGCCAGCAGCCGGCCCACGATGTCGAGCGCATCGTAGGTCTCCGTCGCCGGCACTTTTTTCAGCCACGCATTCACCAGGTCACCGCGCCGGTCTACCAAGAAACCGTACTGCCGCAACACCTGCTCGACGAAGATGGCCCGTAAGTTCCGCCGGAACAACGTTGTTCCCCCGCCCACAAAACGAAAGGCGATGTAGTTTTTGCTGGCGATCTCGGTGATACTCGCGTCCACCAGCGTGAAGTGGTAGGCGAGCCGGGCGTTCAGATTCATGTACTCTTCGGCCGCCAGCACATAGCTCTTCCGCCCCAGCGGGCGCGACAGGTAATCCTGCGGCTTCAGGGAGCTCACCATGACCGATGCCAGATCGCTCAACGACGCGGGCATCTCCCGTTTCCATGACACGTCCGGATGCGACACCCCGCGCCACATTGCCCGAAACGGAAGAGAAACGATCTCCTCCGGAGTCACCTCGCGCGCGGCGGGATCCTTCAACCGGAAGCCGCCGCCGAGGTCGAGTATGGACAGGTTCAGGGGCAGCGTCGTCTTGAGGTGCTTGGCGGTATGCCCGCTCTGCTCAAGCTCGATATCGTTCACCGTGAACATCGCCTCGATCGCCTTCTCGTGGCAGTAGCGGAGCACGTCGTGCGTCGACTTACATCCGGAAGGTTGGAAGTCCTGCGCTTGCGGATCCAGCAGGTGAAGAGTCAGAATGTTCCGGCTGATCGGATCGGCGGCGGCGGTCTGAAACGTAACGCTTTCGGAGGCGCCCGCCGTACGGCTGCCCCACAGACGTCCGGCGTACACAGCGCACTGCACGCTGTCCAGGCTAACTACTTCGCCGGGAGGGGCCTTCTTCACTGCGTCTTCCATCAGGAATACCGAGGGTATCTTGAACTCGCGCAGCAACGCGGCGGCATGCCCGGCCACGTTGCCCCACTCGGCGACCAGCCCTGCGATGCGCGGGAACAACGGAACGATTTCGGGCGAGGCGCGGCGGAGGAATACGATTGCCCCCTCCGGCGGATCGTCGTGGTGGTGGATGTCTTCGATCGCAAACGCCCGTCCGGACACCTGACCCGGATAGATGGTGCGGCCCCCGGCGGCCACCGGTTCCTGCTTCATCCGGACCTT
Organism: uncultured Solibacteraceae bacterium; assembly: GCA_964425895.1. Classification (GTDB taxonomy): domain Bacteria; phylum Acidobacteriota; class Terriglobia; order Bryobacterales; family Bryobacteraceae; genus CAYRPT01. The sequence goes on from CAYRPT010000175.1 coordinate 4,845, forward strand.
CGCTTTGGCCCGGGCGGCATCGACTACCGCCAGTGGGCGGGTCTGGAGGATCCAAATCCGGCCCTGCTCGTCGAGCGCCCACTCCACGTCCTGCGGCGCGCGGAAATGCTCCTCGAGCCGTACGCCGTACCCGGCCAACTCGCGCAGTGCGTCTTCCCCCAGGCTCGGAGCTCGCGCGGCCTCGTCCGCGACGGCCCGCCGCTCCAGCCCGCCCTCGGAACGGGCCACCAGTTCTTCCTGTTTCGGGGCGATGTGCGCCTCCACCACCTCGTGCCGGCGCCCGCGGGAGACGATGAACAGATCGGCAGCCGTGGCGCCGCTGGCGATGTCACCGCCAAAACCAGTGGTGGCCGTGATCCAGAGCTCCCGGCTGCGGGGATTGCTGGGGTCGCGGCTGTAGAGGATTCCTGAGGCCTTCGCGCGGATCACCGCGAGCACCAGCACGGCCATCGGCGTATCGACCTCCAGCAGCCCCGTGGAGAGACGGTACGCCAAGGCGCGCTCGCTGAACCGGCTGGCCACCACCTGCTTGTAGGCATCGGCCACTTGGTCCGCCGGCACGTTGATCAGGCTGAGAAACTGCCCGGCCAGGGTACGCGAGCCTCCTTCGGCGCCCTCTCCAAAGGCGCTCGACCGGACGGCCAGCCGGTCCATCTCCATCGCGCGGGCGCGGTCCGTGATCGCCACTTCCAGCGCGCGCGGCAGCGGCGTGTCGATCACCATCTCCTGCAACATGCGCGAGACCTCGCGGACGGCCGCGGCGTCGTTGGGTTCGATCTCGTGGATGGCGTCGCGGATCTTCCGCCAGTGAGGCAGGCCGCAGAACTGGCGATACGCCTCCGTGGTAAGCACATAGCCGTGAGGGACCGGAAGCCCGAGCTCGCGCCGGATCTCGCCCAACGCGGCCGCCTTGCCGCCGGCCTCGGGCGCCGCTCCAGCCCCGATTTCGTGCATCCAGGCGGCCAATCGCGGGTTCGACAGCTCTTGCAGGGCGGCGATGTACCGCTCCACCTCGTTCTGCTGGCCGTCCAGCGCTTTGTAGAGCTTGTCATGGCGAAAGCCGGTGAGCTTGTCCAGCGCGCGGACGATGGCGCGGCTCTTATCGAAGATGGCCGTCACACGGGCCTCGACGATGTCGCGGCGCGGAGGAATGTACGTGAGGTCTTCCTGGAGGCCGACGATCACCTCGAGGCATTCGGTGTTCAGGCCCAGCAGCTCTCGGAAGCTGAGATACCGCTCCCGCACGCGCTCGGCCGTCGTGGCCGCCACGGCCCGCTGCGCTTCCCGCGCCTGGCGTCGGAATCGGAAAAGCCTATCGAGCATCCACCTCGGCCCGACATCAGGATCGCATGCTCTATGCCGTACTAGCAATGCGCGCTGCCCGAGACGGTCCGGCGCCTCATACGGCCAGCAAGACCGCCGCGCCGGCGGCGAACATGACGGCGAACCCGGCGGCCACCCGGCCGCCGAACCGGCGGCCCCCGCCGGAGGCGGCCAACCCGGTTTTGAGCAGCGCATTCATCAGCAGGGCGACGAGCAGCACGCTCCGGGCACGGCTTTCCACCACGGCGCCGTCGCGGCACAGGTCGGCGAGGGTCACCGAGACCGCATCCGCGTCCACCGCGCCGCCCGCCGCTCCGGCCCAGTACAGTCCCCGGCCGCCGTAGCGATTGGTGGCCGCCTCGCTCGCGAGCATCACCAGCGCGAACAGCGCCCCGAATTTCAGTGCCGGGGCCAGGCGGAACGGATTCCTGGACGCGATATGCTTCTCCAGCGGCCCATGCCCTACCCGGCGGTAGAGAAAATACCCGAAGACCAGCCCAGCGGCCATCATTGTCAGCAGCACGGGCGCCAGCCGGAGCGCCAGACCGCTGTGGATCGCGGCCACCAGAATCAGCACGCGGGGAAACTGAATCGCGTTGGCCAGGACGGCGGCATACCAGTGAGCGTCGGACGACGCGGGATCGTCCCGCTCTTCGCGAGCGAGCGCGAGCGTGGCCGCGGTGGTCGACGCCAGACCCCCAAGCCCCGCGGTCAACGTCAGCCCCCGCCGCGTGCCGAGGAACTTCTGGAGGAAGTAGCCGACATAGGAAATCGTGGAGACCAGAATGACGAACAACCAGATCTGGCGTGGACGGATGGCCCCGTAGGGCCCGTAGCCGCCTTCGGGCAGCAGGGGGTGAATCACGAAGATGATCGCCAGAAACCAGATCGTGTCGTTGAACTCGGTTTCGGTGATGGTTGTGCGCACCAGCCGGTGGAGGCCACGTTTGGCCTCCAGAAAAGCGACCAGAACAATCGCCGCCGCCAGGGCAAGTTTCGAAGGGACGGGCGCCCGGCCGGCGGCCATCAGGCCCAGCAGGAACGTGGCGACGCCCGCCAGCTCGGTGGTGATCCCGGTACGCTCGCCGGCCCGCCAGTGGAAGACGGCGAGCAACGCGGTTACCGAGAGCAGAACCGGTATGGTGAGCCACGGCTCGTCCAGCAGCCCGCACAGCCCCCCAGCCAGGGCAATGACGATGAAGTCGCGCAGACCGGCCTGGCGCTCATCCTGCGCCGATTCGCGCTGGGCGCCGAGAATGAGTCCGACCAACAGGGCCCGAACCAGCCCCGCGGCGGCCACCGGCAGCGTCAGCTCCTGGTTCACTTAAGCTCAGCGGATGTCGGACCCCGGCATCGCCCGGAC
>CAYRPT010000176.1:0-7486 GCA_964425895.1 uncultured Solibacteraceae bacterium
CTGGTGCCACATCCAGCCGTGCCGGCTAAACGGTTGAAAGAAGGAAACGGCCGGCTTGTCCAGGCCGAACCGGAGCTTTTCCAGCGTCTCGTAGTCGCCGCCATGCCCGGAGAGCCAGATCAGCAGCAAGCCGTCCGCCCGCTCGGCCTTGGCGGCCACCTCGGCCGCGTTCGCCGGCGGAATCGCCACGCCGCCGACGAACGTAACGTCGCCGAGCTTCTTCGCGAGATTCTCGAGATGGTTGTCAAGCTTTGCGATCTCGTCCTCGGACCACGTCAGATACCGCACCATCCTGCCGGGTGCGCTCCGGCTTTCCCGCGCCCCGGAACGCCCGACATAGACCTTGTAGATGGTCGCCGGACGCAGTTTGGGCCACTCCTCTCGTTCGGCCGCTAACGCGGAAGATCCGGCAAGCGGTGATGGAACCATGAGGCCGCTCCCGGCGGCGGCCGTCTTCAAGAAAGACCGGCGGTTCACCGAATCGGTATTCGCCATGGCGTTTCTCCGTCTTTCCAAAGGCGCCTCCTGCGTACCGGCCCGCTCCCGAAGTCCCGCGACTTCCCGGCGCGGGCCATACAAGTGTTTCGCGCCTTTTTGTATTCAATTGTCACCGGCTCACGCCTTACCTCTTGGCCGCCGGCCCGAAGTCAGTATACATCCGCCGGCCCGCCGAAGAGCCGGCCTCAGACCTCCTCGGCCACCACCGCCTCGATCGTGCCGGGGGCGTTGCCTTCCAGCCGGTTGTTGACGAAGATGTAGGCGGGCTGCGCGGTTTCGCGGGCGCGGCGGGCGATGGCGCGCAGCGCTTCGCGGGCGGGAGGATTCGGTTCCTGAATACGGTCGTAGGGCTGGAACAGACTCACGGCGTTCTCGTAGTCCCGTCCGCGCTTCAGCAGGGCCCGGGTAACAGTGAAATCGGCGGTGAAAGCCTCCGGAACGGCGATCTGCGCGCCGAGCTCGGGCATGCGCGCCCAGGCGTTGAAAACGTGAGCGGCGTTGTGGCCGCGCAGGCAATCCAGGTAGGGAGGGGCCAGAAACTCCGGGTTGCGGATTTCCACCGCGTATCGGAAATGGGGTGGCAGCCCAGCCAGGAATCCATCCAGGCCGGCGGCGAACGGCTCCACCCTCTCGTAGCTTCGGGGCGAGAAGGCGCCGAACTCAAAGATGATCGCCGCCACCTGGCGCCGGTGCGGCCAGAGCGGGCGTAGAAACCCCTCCTTCAGCAGTTCGGCGTTCAGGAAATTTTCGTTCCGGCTGCCTCCGCGGCCGCCGTAACGGGCGTGGCGCGGCCACCACGCGGCGGTGATCTCCTCCGGCGCTTTGAAGGCGTACAGCAGCGTCGCCGGCGCCGAGGCGAAGAGGCGGTCCCAGCTTTCCGGGGAGGGGAACTGATAGAAGGTGAAGTCCGCGCAGACGATCGGGAAGATCTCGGCGTACTCCGCCAGACACGTGTCCTGGAAGCGCCGCGCCGAGAATCGCCCCCGGACCTCGTACCGCTCACGCCGGTAGATCTGTCCGAGCCAGCCCTCATATTTCCAGGAACTGGCGCCGAACAGCACGCCGGCGGCGGCCAGCTCGCGGAGGCGTCCGGCCAGCGCCTCGGCGGGATGCCTGGGTTCTTCCGGAAACAGCGAGAGATTTTCCATGGCCGGGAAGAGCCGGCGGCCTGCGCCCGGAGTCGAAGCCCGGCCCGCCAGTCCCCATGATACGCTGGGGTGCTTACGGGGAACCAGGCGCGTGAAAGCTCTCATGAAGGTGGCGGCGGGCGTCGGTAACGTCGAGATTCGTGACATTTCCGAGCCACAACCGGGGCCGGGACAGGTCAAGATTCGCGTCCACGCGGCCGGGATCTGCGGGACCGACCTCCATATCTACAAAGACGAGTTCCGGAGTTGGCCTCCGGTCGTCCTGGGTCACGAAGTGGCCGGCGAAGTGGCGGAGACGGGGCCCGGGGTCGCCGGAATCAGGCCGGGAGTGCGCGTCACCACGGAGACGTATTTCTCCACCTGCGGGGTCTGCCGCTATTGCCGCGCCGGGTCGGCGAACCTCTGTCTCCATCGGAAGTCGATCGGCTCGGCGGTGAACGGCGGCTTCACCCGGTACGTCGTGGTGCCGGCTGGAAACATCCATCCTCTTCCGGACAACATCGATACCGCCGAGGGCGCGCTTACCGAGCCCCTCGCCTGCGTGGTCCACGGTGTGTTGAACACGCCGACGGTGGCGCCGGGAGACGTCGCGGTCATCGCGGGGCCAGGTGTGATTGGGTTGCTGACCCTTCAGGTGATTCGGGCCGCCGGCGCCCGAACGGTGGTTCTGGGCACGAGCAAAGACGAAGGGCGCCTGGCGCTCGCCAGGCAGCTCGGAGCCGACCTGGTGGTGAACGTGGAGGCCGTCGACCCCGCGCCGATGGTTCGCGACATCACGACGGAAGGTCTTGGAGCGGACGTGGTCTACGAATGCACGGGCGCCGGCCCGGCCGCCATGCAGTTGCTCAGCCTGGTCCGCCGCCGTGGGCGCTATGTACAACTCGGCCTGTTCGGCAAGCCCGTCGCGTGGGATCTGGACCAGGTCGTCTACCGCGAGCTCACCTGCACCGGCAGCAACGCGAGCGTCCCCACGTCGTGGATCCGCGCCCTGCAATTGATGGAGGCGGGCGCCGTCCGGCTGAAGCCGTTGATCACCGGCGCGTTCGACATCACGGACTGGGAGCGGGCCTTCACGGTTTTCGAGGAAAAGAGCGGCGTGAAGACGCTGCTGCGACCCGTCGAATGACCCGCCGGCGTGGCGGCCGGCTCATTCGGCAACGGCCACCGGCTCCACGCGGCCCATCAATCGCGTCCCGATCAGAAATGCCGCCGGCATGAGCAGCCCAAGCCCGACAAACACCACCGTGTAGCTGTGCGTCACGTCGAGCGTGCGGCCAACCAGCCATGTGCTGATCACCGAGCCCACGGTCGAACCCGTGCCCCCGAAACCGTAAACCGAAGCCACCGCCCGCGCCGGAAAGTAGTCGCCCGGCAGCGTCTGCACGGTTACCGACCAGGCCATCCAGAAGAAAATCGCCACGCAAATGAACGTCATCGTCCAGAACAGGGACTCCGCGTACACCGCCGCCACCCCGACCGGAGAGACGGCCGCTCCGGCCAGCATCAGGAACTTGCGCGTCCGGTTCACGCTCCAGCCGGCCCGCTCCAGGCGAAGCGCCACGAAGCCCGTCGTGAAGTTCGAGATGTCGGACACCAGGAACGGGATCCAGGCCACCGCGCCGATGGCGGCCAGGTTGAGGCCTCGCTCCCGCGCCAGAAACTCTGGAATCCAGAACACGTAGAAGTACCAGATCGGATCGGCCAGGAAGCGGCAGACAAACACCGCCCACGCCTGGCGATGCCGCATCAGCGTCCGCCACTTCACCCGAGGCGGCGCTTTCTGGCCGGCGGCTTGCCCGCGGTCGGTGGTGCGCATCTGTGGGTGCAGCCGCCGGAACACCTGGAATGCGGCCACCCACAAGAGCCCGATCGCGCCGGTTACCACGAAAGCCCCCCGCCAACCGTAGTAGCGCGAGACGAGCACCACCAGCGGCGGCGCGATCATCGCGCCGAGGCTCGACCCGCTGTTGCACACCCCGATCGCCAGCGTCCGCCAGTGCGCCGGCACCCAGATCGAGACCGCTTTGGCGAAGGACGGCCAGGCGCCTCCCTCGCCAATCGCCAGCAGCGAGCGGAACACGCTCATGCTCAGCGGCCCCCGGGCCAGCGCCGCCAGCATGCCCGCCACGGACCACCAGGTTACGGCCAGCGTAAGGCCGCGGCCAACGCCCAGCCGGTCGGTTACCCACCCCGCCAGCGGCAAAGCGACCGCGTAGGTCACGAGGAAGGCGTTGATAATACCGGCGTACTGCGCGTTGCTGAGGCCGAACTCGTCGCGCAGCACCGGCGCCAGCACCGAGAGCACCTGGCGGTCAATGTAGTTGATGGTCGTCGAGCCGAGCAGCAGGGCGATCAGAATGACAATCGAAAGGCGGGGCAGGGAAGACGGCCGTTCGGGGTGATGGATCATGCGTTCGTTTGTCCCCTCCGGACCGGCGGAACCGCGCGGCCGCCGCTTGTTTCAGCCGGCCAGGAGACGGGCCACCCGGTCCAGGTCCCGGCCCCGGTTGGCGCGGCGGGCTTCCTGCGCCTCCGCGACCGTCCAACCCTTGTGGATGATACCACCGGCCGCCTCGGCCGCGGCCAGGGGATCCTCCTCCCCGGGGTAGAGAACGTTGCGTCCCACCAGCGCGCCGCGGACGTTCGGGCCGGCTGCCAAACCCGCCGCCACCTCCCGCAGAAACGGTTCGGGGTCGCCGGCCGATTCCCCGCCCAGCAGCAGAATCGGCAGCGTCGTCGCCTGGGCCACTGTCTCGTAGGACTCGCAGTAGGGTAGCTTAAGCCACAGGTACCGGCTGCTGTCGCCCAGCGCCGACGCCGCGCCTGCCAGGCGTGCGAGCGCCCCGGCCGACTTCACCGTCTTCCATCCGGCGTCGCCGCGGGCCACCACCAGCGGCTCAAGAAATACCGGGAGCCGGGCGGCGTTGGCCTCGGAGATGACGCCGGCCGCGGCCAGCATGGTCTTCAACGAATCAGGCTCCTCGTCGCTGATGCGCCAAAGGAACTTGAATCCGTCCACCCGCCACGCCGAGAAGGCCCGCGGCGAACCGACAGTGATGGGGTCATCGAGCTCCCATGCCGTCCCCGCCAAACCGCCGCGGTTCAGGCTCACGATCAGCAGCCGGTTGTCGAGCAGCGGTGTCCCCCCGGCGTCCCGGAGCATCCCGTCGATCAGCAGCAGCTCTTCCAGGATGTCCATGGTCGCCATGACGCCGTCCACCGTTTCGGCCATCAGCACGCGGAGAACGCGGGCGAGGTAATCATGGCGGTCGGCCATGGCCAGGGGATCGGTTCCCACCTGCGTGACGCGCCGGGCCGGATGATCCGCCGCCAGGATGTTCAGCCGGCCGTCGGGAGCCGGCTCAGTGCGCCGCCGCCGGTGCGACGCGCAGGTCAGCGGCCGGTCCGGGTCCGCTACCCGCAACTCGGTGAGCCGGCAGGTTACCTCGCGCGGCAAGAACTCATCGCTGCGAAATACGCTCATCACAGGCCTCCCCGGCCGGCCGCGAAATCCAGGGCTTCGGGCTCGTAGGGCATGAAGTTGGCGCAGCCGTGCCGCGTGACGACAATCGCGCCGCACGCGTTGCCCATCCGGGCGGCTTGATGCCAGCTCCAGCCGTGCAGGTACCCGTAGATCAGCCCGGCGGTGAAGGCGTCGCCGGCGCCCAGCGTCGTGTAGATCTGCACCGGGTAGGGCGCGGCCTCGTACGTTTCGCCCTGCCGTGTGTAGACCGTCGCTCCTTCGCTCCCGCGCGTCATCACCAACGCCTCAACGCCCGCGGCCAGAATGTGAGCCGCCGCCCGGGACACGTCGCCGCTGACGCGCGCGTCGGAGACCTGGTAATGCTCGACAGCCACCTGGAGGTCGGCCGCCGGCGCCGCCGCCTTCACCTCTTCGCTGGTGCCCACCACGACATCCACCAGCCGCAGCACGGAGCGGATGGCCACGCCGTAGGCGCGCAGGTCGAACCATTGATCCGCCCGCAGATCGAGCGCCAGAAATACCGTGGCCCCGGCCGCCTTGGCCAGCTCGGCCGCATAGAGTGTCGCCGAACGGCACGGGTCGCGCGTCAGGTTCGTGCCCGCGATCAGCAAGGCCCGGCAATCCGGCGCCGGCGCGGCCAGCACGTCGTCGATCGACAGTTCGGCGTCGGCGCAGTTCTCGCGGTAGTACACCAGGGGGAAGCGGTCCGGCGGCTCGATGCCGAGAATGACGGCGCTGGTCCGGTGGCCCGGCTTCCGCGTGATCCAGCGGGTGTCGACCCTCTCGTTGTCGAGGAACTTCAGGACAAAGTCGCCCACCGGGTCCTGTCCCACCGCCGTCAGCATCGCCGTGCGGAGCCCCAGCCGGCTCGCGCCGACGCTGATGTTGGTGGGGCATCCGCCGACGTAGGCGGCGAACGTCTTGATGTCGGGGAACGCCGCGCCGATGTCGTTCGAGTAGAGATCGATGCAGTTGCGTCCCATCGAGAGAAGGTCGAAGCTCTTGCCGGCCATGCCTATCCAGCATAGCGGCAAAAACGCCTGGCGCCTTGCATCTCTTGGTGACGCCGCCGCGGCGGCCGCTCCTGCCGCGGTCCGGCCAGGGCGCGCAACCCCTGGCCTCCCCGCCGCTCAATACCCCTTCTGCTTGTCCACCACGTTCAACAGCGGCTCGCCATTCACGAAGCGCCGGATGTTCTCCTTGAACAAATCCATCCGCCGCCGGCCGATATTGTCGGATCCCCCCGCGATGTGGGGCGTGATCACCGCGTTCGGAAACTGCCAGAGCGGATGGTTCTCCGGCAGCGGCTCCGGCTCGGTCACGTCCACGCCGGCTCCCGCCAGCCGCTTCGAGTCCAGCGCTCTCACCAGCGCGTCCATGTCGTAGAGCCGACCGCGCGAGACGGCCACGAAATACGCGCCCGGCCTCAGCAGCTCGAACTGCCGCGCTCCAATCATCCGGTCGGACTCCGGTGTGTGCGGGGCCGACACGAACAGCACATCAGCCAACGGGAGCACCGTGTCAATGCGGTCGGGCTTGACCATCCGGTCGACGTGCGGCGCATACGGGATATCCTTGGGATCCACGCCGATCACGCGCATCCCGAAGCCCTTGGCCCGGACCGCAATCTGCGTTCCGATGCCGCCCACGCCGACCACCACCGCGGTCTTTCCTTGTAGCTCCACCATCCCGGTCACCTTGCCCCGCCGCCACGCTCCGTCCCGCTGCTGCGGCAGAAGCTGGGCGATGCCCCGCGTGAGCGTCAGCAGCAGGGCGAAAGCATGATCGGCGATCTCCGGGCCCTGGATGATCTTCCCGTTGGTGACAACGATGTCGCTGTCGCGCAAGTCCGGCGGAGCGAGGTGCAGGTAGCGCTCGACGCCGGCGCTGCCGATCTGGACCCACCGCAGTTTCTTGCCGGCTCGCACCATGTTCGCGTTAATCGTGCCGATGACGGCGTCGGCGTCGGTGATCTCGGTCATCAACGCATCGCCCGAGGCCGCCACGATCCGGGCGCCCGTCGAGGATTCCCGCAACTCGGCCACCTGGCCCTCGGACAGTCCGGTGACGACGATCTTCTTTGGCTGCGCCGGAGCGCCACCCGCCGCCAGGATCATCAGAACCGTCAGAGCGGCGCCGCGGCCGAAGCCGCCCGTCGCCCAGGCAAGATCCGCCCGCACCGCGCCGCGGTCTCGATCCGGCGCGGCCGCCCGGCGGCTAAGGAATGATTGGAGCTTCATCGTCCCTCCTTGAGCATGTCCCGGGCGTGCTCGCCCGGACAGGTACTCCGAGCATACTTCAGACAGCGGAGGATGGGGAAGCGGAGCTAAGCCGGGCGGGCGGGAGCCGCTTTCGG
>CAYRPT010000177.1:0-2158 GCA_964425895.1 uncultured Solibacteraceae bacterium
ATAGACCAATCCAGTTTTCAATGAGCCTCACATGACACCGCTTCGTCAACGCATGATCGAAGACATGCAGTTGCGCAACCTGGGCAGCGAAACGCAGAGAGCCTACGTGCACTACATCAGCGGTCTGGCCCGATTCTATCAGACCAGCCCTCAGCATCTGAGCCTGGAAAACCTACGCGAATATAAGCTTTACCTGATCAACGACCGCCGGTATTCGCCCGACTCGGTGAATGCTTTTGTTTCCGCCGCCAAGTTCCTCTACAACGTCACCCTGGAAACACCGTGGCCGGAAGGCGCGATGCCGCGCTGCCGCGTGCCCCGCAGATCGCCCGTAGTCCTCAGCGCCACCGAAACCCACGAGTTCTTCCAACACGTCTGCACCATGCGCTATCGTGCCGCGCTGATGACCGCTTACGGAGCCGGCCTGCGTGTCTCCGAGGTGGTCGCCTTGCAGGTGGGCGATATCGATTCCCAGCGCATGCTCATCCGGGTCCGGCAGGGCAAAGGCAAGAAGGATCGTTACGCCATGCTCTCGCCCCGGCTGCTGGAAGTCTTACGCTGCTGGTGGCGTTCCCGGCACCCCGCAGGGCAACGGACGAAGGCTTGCCCGGAGGATTGGCTGTTCCCCGGTTGGCGGAAGGGCCGTCACATGAATACCGAATCCCTGCAAACCGTCTGCCGGGAAGCGGCGCGCGCCGCCGGCCTCAGCAAACGCGTCACGGTGCACACCCTGCGCCGCAGCCTCGATCTGCTGCCGGCTATCCGGCGCCGCGGAACCGAGCAACCTTTTCATTCACGTCGGATCCGCCGGGCCTATCCCCTTCCTGCCGAAGCGGTTGTCACCCGCGCTAACTCGGTTGCGGTTGGCGGGTCCCATAGAATCGTTCTAGCAACGCCGCGGAGGTTCTTCCGATAAAACAGCCGGCCGCCGAGCGACGTGAAGCCTGTCCGCCGCCAGCCTCAACCCCCATCGCAACATACTGCAACGAAATGACATCTCCTCGAAGCGAAATAAAATCCGGCCGGTTCTGTCTGGCGTTCGCCGGTTCGTCCGTGCCTGCCCGGGTGGGCCGGTTCCGGTTGGACGCACACGTTCGGGTCCGGCTGCGACCCCTCCTCGGAAACCACGACCAAGCCTTCTCCGGCGCGGCCCGATGTCCGCGCAAGATACTCAAACCAAATGACATCTCCTCGAAGCGAAATAAAATCTCACGCTTCTGCCCCCACCCGCCGACGGCTCGAAGTCCACCCCGACATACAAGAAGCCGGATGCGGTCTTCCGCACCCGGCTTGCTTGAAAGTGTCCCTCCGAAGGCTTTCGCCTTCTTTTCTTCCCGGGCGAAGGCCGGGCCAAAACGGGCTAAAACAGGAACCGCAGGCCGAATTGCGCCTGGAACGGGCTGCCAATCTGCCGGTTGCTCGGATCGTAGGAGCCGTCATCCAACCGCAGCCGCATGAAATCCGAGCGGGGCGGAAGCACCGCGCCCGTCGCCGGATCCACACCCAGACCGTAAGCTTCATCGCCAAAGCTCGATCCGAACACAACGTTGTCCAGGTTCAGCAGATTGAAGAACTCCGCCGAAAGCTGAATCCGCGCCGCCTCCGTCAGGTTGAAGCTCTTCAGCACCCGCAGGCTGTTGTTGGTTACCACGGACCGGTTGTAGAACGCGTTGCGGACGAAAGGCCGCCCCGGCGCCTCGAACGCCCGGTCCGAGAAGCTCTGGAAGTCCTCGTTGGCGTCGGTGCCTGCGGTGGGGTTCAGCGGCCAGCCGCTGCGGACCGCGAAGCTCCCGGAGAGCTGGAAGCCCCACGGCAGGTCGCCCACGGCGTAGCTGGTGAACTGGTGCCGTCCGTCGATGCGTGAGGGGCCGTACTCGGGAATGAGATCGAACTGGTTCTCGGCGTCGAAGCCGCCGCTGCTGCGCTCGTTATCGTCGTCGGAGAAGCTCTCGCTCCAGGTGTAGAACGAGCCGAACGTCAAACGTCCGCTCCGGTACTGAGCGGAGAACGTAACGCCGCGATACATGGAGCGGGCCGAGCTTTCGCGAACCGTAATGTCTCCCAACGTCGGAAGCGGCCTCGGCCGCGACCGCAAGCCGAAGAAAGGCCGCTGGGAGGCGTCGTCGGGCCGCAGGATCGGCGGCGGCGAGTTATGGTT
>CAYRPT010000177.1:2168-7480 GCA_964425895.1 uncultured Solibacteraceae bacterium
ACGGTGTTCACGTAGTTGAATTGGACGCCGGCGATCAGCTTGCTCGTCAGCTCCGCATCGACGCCGATTCCGCCCTGCCATGACCGAGGATTCTGGAAGTCCGGCGCCACGATTCCCAGGCCGGCGCCGAGGAGCGGATTCGGCGCGGTGCCCCGGGCGTTCGCCGCCGCCTGCTGCACCTGTTCGATTGTGAGCACGGGAAGCCCGCTCAGCGGGAACTGGTTCAGATCGACACCCACCGAAAGCAACTGGTCGTAGACCGTCATGGTGCTGGTCGGATTCAGGAAGATCCGCAGGTTGCCCGGCGTCGCCCGGAAGTTGTTGCTCGCGTCGGCGAAGAGCAGCAGCGGAGAGGTCGCGTAGAAGATGCCGGTGTGGCCGCGCACAACCACCCGCCGGCCGCTGGACTTCGGCGTCCAGGCGAAACCGAACCGGGGCATCCATTGATCGGTCGCATCGGGGATTTGGGTCGGGTCCAGCCTCATTCCCAGCGGCGATGTATAGCCTTTCACGAGGTTGACCAGGTCGGTGTTGGTGGCCTCCGGCTGGGGATTGTACTGGCCTTCCCAGCGCAATCCGAAGTTCAAGGTGAGGCTCGGGGAAATCCGCCAGCTATCCTGCGCGAAGAACGCCAACTGGTGCATCGACATGTCCGCCAGCAGGTTGCCGATCTGGCGGTTGTAGGTGACTGCCGGGCTGTCGAGGCGGTCCGGCGTCGGCCCGCCCGCCGACATGATCTCCAGCAAGGTGGCTTCGTTGGAACCGGCGATCGAGAACGCGCCGAACTGGCTGAAACCGAATGTCTGGGCGGCGGTGACGTAGTTGTAGTCCAGGCCGAACTTCAACGTGTGGGCGCCCGTCGTCCAGGAGAGGGCGTCGGCGATCTGAAACCGCTTGTCGTTCTGCGTGGTCGGCAGGAAGCTGCGTCCGCCGAAGGTGCCGATGCGGCTGCTGACGAACTCCGGCGTATCGGAGTTGTTCAGCCGCGGCCGCAACTCGTACGTCCCGGTGAACCTCAGGTCGTTGAGCAGCGCCGGCGAGAAGATGTGTGTGTACTGGGCAGTTCCGGTGTGCGTCCGGTCTTTCTCCACGCCGTCGTTGCTCACTGCCCGGCTGGTGAAAGGATCGAGGGCTCCCCCGGTGTTGACCGCGTTCTCGCCCCGGGCGTCGCTGAAGTTGTAGCGCAGCGTCAATCGGTTGCCGGCGTCGGTTTGATAATCCATGCGCCCGGTCAGCGCGGTCGCGTCGTTCGTCAGCGTGAATTTCTCTTCCAGGCTCTTGTAGTGATCGAAGGCCTCCTGGGTCTCGGGCGTCGGCGTGAAGCCGGCCAGCCGGCTGAAGAGGACCTCTCGCGGAGCCTCGTTATTCTGCCGCTCCGCGGCCGCGAAGAAGAACAGCCGGTTGGCCCGGATCGGCCCGCCGATCGCCCCGCCAAACTGGTGCTGCGTCTCGGCGGATTTCGCATCGAAAATCGGATCCTTCAGGCTCAGCTCGCCGTCCCGGAACAGCCAGAAAGCGTTGCCGTGAAAATCGTTGCCGCCGCTCTTGGTGATCACGTTCATGATCCCTCCGGTCGAGCGCCCGTATTCGGCGTTGTATCCGGTGGTGACCACCTGGAATTCCTCCACGGCGCTTTGCGGCACGGTCGGCACCAGGTTGGCGCGCTCACCGCCGCGGATGCCCCCGAAGAACGGGTTGTTGTAGTCGCCGCCGTCGAGCATGATGTTGCTGTTCACGCCCCGCTGGCCCACGAAAGACAAAGTGCTGCGCACGGGCTCGATCTGAACCGTGGGCGTCAGCGTCGCGAAGTCCTGGAAACGGCGTCCGTTGATCGGCAGGTCCTGGATCGCTTTGTCCGTGATACCGGTCATCGGCGCGGGCTCGGCCACCTGGATGAGCGACGCCGCCACCTCGACGGTCGTTGTCGCTTCTTCCACTTGCAGCGTCACATCCACGCCGGCGGAGGCCCCCACATTCAATACGATCCCCTCCACGGTGGCGGTCGCCAGGCCCGGAGACGAGGCCGTGAGCGTATAGGTACCCGGATCCAGCGCTACAAAACGGTACTGTCCCGCCTCGTTGCTGACCGTCTCACGCCCCAGGCCCGTGCTGGCGCTGGTGACCTTCACGGCCGCCCCGGCGACTACGGCGCCCGAGGCGTCCAGTACGCTGCCGACCATCTGCGCCTTGTTGGCGCTGGTTTGACCGAACGTCGCCACGGCGCACACTGCCGCCATGACGATAAACCGAATGTATTTCTTCATAATCTCCTCTTCCAAGGCTCCGGCCGGGGGGCGCCAATCGTGGAGGGCCCTGGCGCGCGGCAAGCTCACACACCAATGCGACCCACTTGTACCGATTTCCCGCACTCCGGAATCGGGCGTCAAAGTTCCGCGACAAGAATGCCGCGGCGGCGCGGCCCGGATCACAAGCCCGCCTCGCCGGCCTGTGCCGAACGCTCTGCTCCGCCGGGACTGCGGCCACCCCTTGGTTGTAGGTTAGCGGAGGCCTGTTGCAGCCGAATTACGAGTCTGTTGAGGTTTCGATAACGTCCGCCTGCTATCGCAACACGGAGTTAACTCTCTTCAGGGAACATTTGTGAATGTTCCCTTTCATCAATGACGTGCGGCCTCTGCGCCGGAGGCGCCCAGCCGCGCGGTTAGCGCTCTTCACACTCCGTCACCGTACGGGAGGCAGCCAGGCGGCCACCCGGGACCGGTACGAAACGAAATGGTCGGCAAAATGCGCGGACAGAAGCCGCTCCTCTACCCGGATGCGGATCTCCGTACCCGTTATGAACAGGACCACGGCCGCCGCCCCGGCCCACCAGGAAGATATGAGGAGGATATTTGCCAGCAACATCCCGAAGAAGGCGGTGTAGACCGGGTGCCGCACCCAGGCGTAGGGGCCCGTCGTGATAAGGGTGTGGTCGTCCGTCACCACGGCCTGGAGCCGCCATTGTCTGCCCAGGTGCGCAAGACCCCACCACGTCAGGGCCACCGAGATCGCTCCCAGCGTGATTCCGACGGCCGTCGTTTGGATAGACCCGGCGTCCCCACGCCGGAAGAGGAACGTCAGCACGACGGCGCCGAACTGGATGGCCAGGCCAAGCTCGGAAAGCGGATCCGTCCGCACTCGCCGTTCTGGAACGCTCTTGCCTGCCCGGGCTTGCAAGTGATTCACCCCAAAGGCCAGCAGATAGAGCCCCCAGAGGATCGACAGTGCCATGCAGCCTCTATCGTGCCACAGAGCTTGCCCCTGCGCCAAGACACCCCCGGCGAGCCGGCTGGCGGTGGGTCTTCTCAGGCTGGATCGCGCTTTGGCGAACAAAATGCGAAAATTTCCCTTGACAACCCCGGCTGGCGAGCGTTATCCTGTAGGCGAACAAAGAGCGAACATAAGGAGCCTGACATGGCCGAAGCCAAGGTGGTTCGATGCGGCGTCGCCGGTTGGAACTTCCCGGGCTGGGAGTCGGCAGTGTATCCGCGTCCCAAGCCTCGTGGTTTCCAGCCCCTTGCCTACCTTTCGCGGTTCTTTGATGTGATCGAGATCAACACGTCGTTCTATCAACCTATCCGCCCGGAAGTTGCCCGGCTCTGGCTGTGGCAGGTGGAGCACAACCCCGCCTTTCGGTTCACGGCGAAGCTCCAGCGGACGTTCACGCACGAGCGCTGCCTCGATCCGGACCAGGTGGAGTGCTTCGCCCGGGGCCTGCGGCCCCTGCGCGACGCGGGGAAACTCGGCTGCCTGCTGATGCAGTTTCCGTGGTCGTTCCGGTTTACGGAGGAGAACCGAGACTTCCTCATTCGGCTGCGGCGCGAGTTCGCCGAGTTTCCCCTCGTGGCGGAGATGCGTCATTCGAGTTGGTTGCGTGAGGAGGCCCTCGGCCTCCTGATCGACTACCACGTGGGCTTCTGCAATCTGGACCAGCCGCCGCGGCAAAGCTGCCTCCCGGCGACGGCGTGCCTGACCTCCCCCGTCGGCTACGTCCGGCTGCACGGCCGCGGCAAGGGAGGCTGGTTGCAGGAGTTCGACGAGGTTCCCGGTGAGTCCGGGGCCGCCCGGTATCTCTACACGCTCGAAGATCTGGCCGGGTGGGCGGCCCGGATCGGTCCAATGCAACGGTTCGCCGATGCCGTCTATGTGGTGGCGACCAACCATGAGCGCGGCCGCTCCGTCGTCAACGCCCTTCAGCTTGGGTCCCTGTTGGGCCTGGGCAAGGACCGCGTCCCCCGGACGCTGGCCTCGGTGTGGAGGAACGAGCTGAACGGCCTCGTGCCGGACGGCCCGGTGCAAAGTTGCCTGTTCGAGAAGGAGCGCGCCGTCGCCTAGGCTGCCACGGGCTGCTAGCCTGCTTCGAGCCGTTGGCCGGCCCGATCCGCCCGGCGCGGTGTCAGCGCTGGTCGTAGCCCTTCAGGCGCCGGATCCAGATGTTGCGAAACCGCACGGGAACGTCGTGGTCCTGGAGTACCACGGGTTCCTCGGGGCCGTGCGGCTGATACTCGCGCCATACCCTATGCGCCACCGGACCGACGATCTTCTGCCGGTGATGAACCAGCACCCCGTTGTGAAGGATCGTGATGTAGGCCGGCTCTTTCAGCTTGTCCCCATCGAACCGCGGGGCCTCGAAGATCAGGTCGAAGGAGTTCCACTCCCCACCCCGGCGCGACGCGTTCACCAGCGGCGGCCATTGCCCGTAAATCGAGCCGGCCTGTCCGTCCGCGTACGTCGGATTGTCGACCGAATCGAGGATCTGGATCTCGTAGCGCGACATGAGCATCACTCCGCTGTTTCCGCGCCACTGCGACGTGCCGCAGGGCTCCGCGGCCGTGGACCACTCCACGTGCAGTTGCACGTCGCCGAACTTCTCCCTGGTGACGAGGTCGCCGGTTCCCGGGGTGATCTCGGCGTAGCCGTTCTTGACCTTCCAGCGCGGTTCGTGGATCCGGCCACGATCCTCTTTGCGCTTGCCGCGCTGCACCCAGTGCCGCGAGAGATCCTTTCCGTCGAACAGCACGATGGCGTCCGAGGGCGGCGGAGCGGGCGCCGGCGCGGGTCCGGGATCGACGGCGGGCGGATGCGGCCGGGCGATGTCATGGACGCGCCACTGCTGTCCCGGGATCAGCGGCGTGTCGGAGTAGCCGGTAGCGGCGGTCCGGTCGCAGGGGTTCTTCGGCTGAGCCTCCTGGCCGGCGGCCGGGAGCGCTGTAAGCAAGATGGCGGCCACGGCGGGGATGACGGATCGATTCCTCATGTCGGCTCCTGAATCGGGCTTCGAAGGGATAGCGTATCAGACCTCCGCCCGGCGGCGC
>CAYRPT010000178.1:0-7459 GCA_964425895.1 uncultured Solibacteraceae bacterium
ATGCCCAGCAGCGGCATGCCGCCCCGGAATTTCATGGTCTGCGTGCCGGCGCCGTTCATCGCCGCGATCGTGTCCGGGTCGTAATGCTGGGCTTCCAAACGCCGCTTGCCATCCTCGCCCGAGTAGGTCTCGGCGATGTTCTTCAAAACGGAGGCGACGATCATCGCCGCCTCGTCATGGGTGACGCGCAGCCACTGGTCCCGGGCGCGCTGGAAATATTTCTCGGCCGGCCGGCCGTCGCCGTCCCGCGGAAACCCCTCCTCCACCCAACGCTTGAAGCCGGCGCGGACCATGCAGCCGTTCACCCGGCGGTCGCCGTAGAAACGCCGGGTTAGAGCGAGACCCTTCTGGCAGACGCGCGGATCCCAGCGGTTGCTGGTGCGGTTGCCGCTCAGGTCGGAGGCCTCCCCGTAGCGCATGGTCGGTCCGATGCGCGTGATCACGCCCTGGCGGACGTAGGCGTTCAACAAGCAGTTATGGGTGTCGTTCGGGGCGCAGGTGAATGTGAAAATGGAATCGTATTTCCAGAGGTCGCGGTACGTGCTCTCCCATCCGCGGTCCGGATAGGCGGCCAGCGGGTTGGACGGCGCTTCCAGGCCCCAGGCGTCGACCGTGGCGGCGGCCAGCCCGCCGAAGCCCGCCGCGCTCATCCACTTCAGAAAATCGCGCCTTCGTTGATCGCTGTTCTGGTTCATGGTTGTTCCTTTTCCCAGGTGCGGAGAAACGCGGCCAGCGCTTCGATCTCCGCTCTGCTGTAGGCCGGGCGCACTACCGACGGCACGGCAGACCCGTTCATCGCCGTGCCGCGGCGCCCGTTCGCTATGGTTTCGACGAGGAACGTATCCGATGCCGTGGCCAGCAACACAGGATTGTTCAATGCCGGCCCTTCTCCGCCCTGACCTTCGGCTCCGTGGCATCCGGAGCACGATGACGCGTACAGACGCCGGCCCAGCTCCGCGTCGGCTGTCAGCCAGCGCACCGGCCCCGTCGTCGCGGGCCCCGGAGTGGCGCTGAGCGAGCGCAGGTGCCGGACGACGGCGTCGATCTCTTCCGGCCGCAGTCCGCCGGCGTTCTCACCCCACGCGGGCATTCTCCGGCCGGGCCGGCCTCTCCGGATCGCCTCGTGGAGGAACTCGTCCGTGACGAGCTTCTGGAAGTCGGGATTCGCAATCGACGGAAACGCCTCGACCCCCGGCGACCGGCGGCCCAGGCCGTCCCGGCCATGACACCCGGAGCAGAATGCGCCATAGATCGTCGCGCCGTCAGCCGCGAATTCCCGCTCGCCGAAGCGAACGGCGCGTAAGCGATCTTGCGGGGCGTAGGTGGCCGGTAGGTCCCGCCGCCTGAGCGACAGGGCATACAAGGTGAGCTGGTCGACGTCGCGCTCGTTCTGGCGCACGGGCGGCATCAACGAGCCGGCCGCCACGGCCACCGGCGACCGGAAATGCTCGGCCAGCCAGTTCGCCACCGTCTCCTCTCCGGGCACCGCGGAGAAATCGGTCTGACCGGGATCTCGGTCGCCGGCCCGCGAAAGGTCGATCCCCTCGTCGCCGCCGACGCCGCTCACCTTGTGGCAACCAAGGCATCCGTTCGAGTGAAACACCGCCTTGGCTTCGATGAGGCCGGGCGCGCCGACCCGGGTGTCGAGGTAGACGGCCAGCCGCGCCCGGTCGTCGTCGCCGACGGGCGCGAAGGAGGTCTTCCAAGGTCCGGCGGCTTCCTGGCGGGCCTTCTCGAGATGCTGCTCGTACCAGCCCCGGTTGTAGCCGGTCAACCCCACGGCGGAAAGATCCGGCCCTTCCATTCCCCCGCCGCCCGGCCGGATAGTTCCTCCGCGTTCGCTCACCCGATGGCACGCCATGCAGTCCAGGCGTTCGAAGGTGAGCTGGGCGGCGTGCAGTTGCCCGCGCTCGGGCACCCGCAGGGGCACGTGACAAGTGCCGCAGCCGGCGTAAGAGTACCGCGCCGGCAGCATCGGCTGCGGCCAAAACTCCACTTCGCCGTGCGCGTCGGCCTTTTCGGTCGCCTGGCCCTGTCCGCCGTGGCAGACCGTGCATCCGAACTCCGCCGGGTCGTGAACCACCGGCTTGTGCGGCGCCAGAAGCTTCGACCCGATGACGCTCTGCTCGCCCGGACCCATACTGACGTGGCAGGTGGTGCACCGGTCGCTGATGCCCAGTCCCGGGTTGACGATCTGCCGCAACTGCGTCGCGATCGGGCCCTCCTCGGTTTTTCCTTCGGCTTGGATCCGCCGCCACTCCCGCCCGAAGTTCTCCTGCGCCGCCGCGATCACCAGCAGAATCAAGGCGCCGAAACTGGAAGTCAAGAGGAGATACTTGTTCTTCTTCATGGCGTCAGTGCCTCGGCCAGTACTCGGGTGACCAGTAGAAGACCCAGTTCGGCCCGCGGAAATACGTGCCGATCACGGTGAGCACCAGAAAGCCGCACAGGAAGCAGGTGAACAGCCCCAAAGCACCGGCGCGAGTGGATTGGTACCGTTTGACGAGCCACACCGAATAGAGCCCGTAGATGGCCGTTAGTACGGTGCCAGGGTTCAGCGCGGTGACGATGAGCTGGGGAACATCGAGCCACCACTCGCGAATCCAGCCGAACCGGATGACGAAACCCTCCACCAGCAGCGCGGAGCAGAATCCGACCACCAGCGAGCGCTTCGCCAGCGGCCAGCCTCCCGGGCCGCCGAACCACTCGCCCGTGCCGTCACGCTCCCGGTCGAGGTAGGGAATCAGACCCAGGCCGATCAGCACGATCGCCGGAATGCCGACTCCTCCCATGAAGGCCGAGAACGACACCAGTTCCTGCAACCCGAGGAAGTACCAGGGAGCCTTGGCGGGATTCTCCGGGACCGCGGGGTTGGCCAGCTCTTTGAGCGGCGCGTCGGAGACAACCGACAGCGCCAGGCAAACCAGCAGCGTCAGCATGAGCACGCCCAGTTCGGCGTAAAACAGGTGCGGCATCGACGGCACCGTGTTCTCGGGTCCGCTGCCCACGGCCGGGGTCCGCCCGCGGACGATGGCCGCAAGATGGTACGTTTTCGTGGGCCTCTCCGTGAACACCGGATAGACGCCCGGCGGCGGCGGTCCCATCCGCGAATCCACGTCCGGCGGTTTCGCCAGGCCGCCGTCCTTACGGATCCTCCAGAAGTGCACCGCCATCAGCGCCGCCAGGGCGAGCGGCAGAATCATGACGTGCAGCAGGTAAAACCGGATCAGCGCCTCGGCCCCCACCGTGTCCGAGCCAAGCAGCAGCAGGCGCTGGAGACCCCCGGGGTCGAAGTACTCGGTGACACCCAGCGCGTCGGTCACTTCCCGGGGCGATTGCGCGATGTTGGCGCCGATCGTAATGGCCCAGTAGGCGAGCTGGTCCCACGGCAGCAGGTAGCCGGTGAACGACAGACCGAGCGTGGTCACCAGCAGCCCCATTCCGATCAGCCAGTTGAACTCTCTGGGAGCCCGGTAGGAGGCCGTGTAGAAGGCACGGGCCATGTGCAGGATGACCGTCACCACCATCAGGTTCGCCGCCCAGCGGTGAAGATTGCGGATGAAGCGGCCGGTCGGCACCACAAAATGAATGTCCTTGATTGACTCGTAGGCGGCCTCCGGATAGGGCTTGTAGTAGAACATCAGCAGGACGCCGGTCACCAGCGTAATGAAGAACGCCGCCGCGCTGGCCATGCCCAGACCCATCGTTGCGGTCCAGCGCAGACTCCACCGATGTGTGCGCACGGAATGCAGGTGCAGGAAGACGTTGCCAAAGACGAAGGAGGAGCGGCTGCGGTCGGTTGTCGGCCGCCCGCTGCGCAACGCGGTCTCAAGAACGCGGCGCGGAGCCTGGCGCAGGTTCTCCTTGAAATTTGTCAGCGCGTCTTTCGGCGGGGCGGGAGTAGCGGTGCTCATGCCTTCACCTTCGTCCCGGGCGGGACAGCGGCGCCTTCGTCGACCATCCACTCCGAACCGCTCCCCGTCACCTTAAGCCAAGGCAGCGGCAGCGGGGCGGGACCCTTGGTGACCGAGCCATCGGCGGCGAACTGGGAACCGTGGCACGGGCAGGAGAAGCCGCCCTCCGCCGGCTTGACAATGCATCCCAGGTGCGTACAGACGCTGGAGATCGCGTAGACACCCTCGCCGTCGCGAAACAGCGTGACCGCCCGGCCGGGCGGGACGAACGCTTCACCGGCCGCCAGCGTTTCCGGAAGCGTCACCCGAAACTTCTTCGAGGGCGACGCGAGCACCGCCGCTTTGGGCAGGCGCAGCATCCCAAAGAGCCCGAACAGCAGGGCGCCCGCCATCGACCAGAGCGACGCCAGGCCGAGCACGTCCCGCCGCGGCACGGGCTCCGGGTCGAGCCGCGATTTCCCGGGACCGGGAGTAGTGGTCATGAGCACCTCCATGAGGCTTGGAACGTCACCCGTTCCATGGCAATGGCATCCACCGGACACCGCATGGCGCAGAGCGCGCAGCGTATGCACCGGTCTTCGTCTTTGAGGATGGCCGAATTCCCGTCAAGATCCGCCTCGAGGCCGAGGGCGGCCCGAATGGCGGCATCGAGCGTCTCATCGCCGGCCAACTGGCTCAGTGGCGCGATCTTCAGGCAGAGGGTCGGGCAAACATCGACGCATCCGCCACAGAGTACGCAGCGCGCGCCGTCAAAGACCGGAGTCACACCGCAGTCGAGACAACGGGATGCTTCCTTCATGGCGAGATCAGGCCCGTAGCCGATCTCAACCAACGCGTCCGGGTCCGCCAATCGCTCTTCCGGGTGGCGGGTGGGAATCGCCTGGCGGCGTATGGATTCGTACCCCTGCTCGCGCCGGTAGTGCTCGAGCGCCAGGTGCGCGGTGGTGGCCTCGGCCCGTAGCTCGCGCCCGGTGAGGTAGCGATACACGGAGCGAGCCGCCGCTTTGCCCGACGCGACGGCGTCGATGAGAAGGCGGGTCCCGTGCGCCAGGTCGCCGGCGACGAATACGCCCGGAGCGGTTGTTTCGAGCGTCGCCGGGTCGATCTTCGGCCAACCGGGCCGCGCCATTTCGATCCCGGCGCCATCCGCGCCAAGGAAATCCGTGACCGGCGACTGCCCCACCGCCAGCAACACCGTATCGCAGGAGATGATCTCGCGCTGCGGGTCGTCGAACACCGGAGCAAAGCGGCGGTTCTCGTCATAGACCGACAGGCACTTCCGGAAGAGGACGCCGGTCACGGCGCCGGACACATCACGCTGGATCTCGACGGGTCCCCAGCCGTTCCAGCGCTCGATGCCCTCTTCGTCTCCCTCGAGGATCTCGATGGTGTCGGCCGGCATTTCTTCGAGGCTTTCCAGCGAAACCAGCCGGACGCGCGTGGTCTCCGGCAGCCGCGCCGCGGTTCGCGCCGTATCGTAAGCGATCTGGCGCAACACCGTGCGTGCGACGTCATAGGCGACGTTGCCGCCCCCGACCACCACCACCTCGCGTCCGATGTCGAGCGATTCACCCAGCGAGACAGCACGCAGCAAGTCGACGCCGCCGTACACACGTGGTCCCCGCTCGCCGGGCAGTCCCAGGCTTCGCGAGCCCTTGGCGCCGACGGCCACAACCACCGCCGCATATTCCCTACGGAGGTCGGCGAACGCCACATCTCTGCCGACGGTCACGCCGCAGCGGATTTCCGCCCCCAGCGCCTGGATGACGGCCACTTCCTGCGCAATGACGTCACGCGGGAGCCGATACGCGGGCACACCGACAGCGAGCATTCCGGCCGGCACGGGCTCGGTCTCGAAAACCACCGGCCGGAATCCGAGCAGCGCCAGGTCGTGCGCCGCGGACAGGCCCGCCGGCCCGGCTCCGATGATGGCGACCCCCTCGCCCGAGCCCTTCGGCAGGCTGCTGTCGACGGTGGCGCGCAGCAATGCGGCCATCTCCTCGGCGTTGGCGGCCACCTGGGGAACATAGTTGCGCACTGCTTCGAGCACGTTGCCGGCCGGCCTGGCTTCCGGACCCGCCACCTCGCAGACGAACCGCTTGAGCGCCCGAATGGCTATGGGACGGTCCGCGGCTACGAAGTGGCCATCGTCGTCCACCCGCGGCACCTTGCCGCGGCGGCACGCGGCTTCGCAAGGAGCGCCGCAGACCCGCCCGCAGATCGAAGCGAACGGATTCGGTCCGCGCGCGATGAGGTAGGCCTCCTCGAAACGCCCTTCCGCGATTGCCCGCACATAGCCCCGCGCGTCCGTGTGGACCGGGCAGGCAACTTGACAGGAGATCAGTTGGGCGTGGTACCCTTCGACCGGCACCAGCACCTGAAGCGGCGTCATAGCTCACCCTGAGCCTCGCGCCGCTTGGCCGGCCCGAGGCTCCCTACCGAACCCGAGCCCACGACGGCGGTGATCGATCCGCCTGGCCATCGCTCGGGACTGGTCGAATTCTATCCCCGCCTGGAATCGTTAAGCAGTGACTCCGGTCACCACCGAGACCGCGCGCTGCGCGCCCGGCGCCGGCGTCCGCTCCCAACGTGACGGGAATCACAGACTCGCGAGCGTAAACCGGCTATTCCTAGATGCGAGCGCGCCGAGGGCGTTCCGCGCTTCGTCCAGGGCGGCAAGGACCTGCGCGCGACCGGGCGTCTGCGACTTCAACCCGGCAGAGAGGTGCCTGATGGCTTATGCAATCCTGCCCAATTGTACGGCCTGTGGGGATTGCCTGACGGTCTGCCCCAACGAGGCCATCCGCAAGGCCGCGGACGGGGCGCCCGCCGTCTGGATCGAACCCCTGCTCTGCACCGAGTGCGTCGGGTACTCCGAATCGCCCGAGTGCGTCGCCGCCTGTCCGGAGAACGCCATCCGGGAGTTGGATCCCGCCGTGTTCCTGGCCCACTGGAACGGCCGTCCACGCCACGCCGATTTCCACGGCCGCGTGACTTCAGTCACAGAACGACGGGCGGACTTGCGGTAGAGTCCTTAGAGTCCGGGGTCGGTTCGGTCGTGAAAGGTCTGGGAAAGTCATGTCCGAACACGCGAAAGATCGTTGGCAGGATCGTGCCGGCCGCTGGCGCTCGAAGCTTGCGGCGGCCTCCGCCGCTTACATCGCAGCCACGGCGTTGACCGGGCTTGCCATTTGGCTGCTGCCATTCAGCATTCCCACACAGGTGACGGTTCTTGTCCACACCGGAATCGGCCTTCTGCTGTTACCGGTCTGCGGCTGGTACCTCGGCCGGCACCTCGCGGAGTACGTCCGCCACTCGCTGAGCCACGTGCTGATCGTCGGCTATCTCGCCGGAGCCGCGCTGCTGGTGTGCCTGGCCTCCGGCGTGGTTCTGACTTGGCAGGCGGCCTTCGAAAGGCGCATCAGCTACGGCTGGGATCATCTCCACCTGCTCTCCACGGTGGCGGTGCTGGCGTTCGGCTTGACCCACGTACTGCTGGTGGCGGCCAAGGATCGGAGGTCGGCCCGGGCCGTGAATGCCGCCCT
>CAYRPT010000179.1:0-7455 GCA_964425895.1 uncultured Solibacteraceae bacterium
CAGCCGGTAGAACAAGTCTTCCCGGAACTTGCCCTCCTTTCGCTCGGCCCGGAGGTCCCGGTTGGTGGCGGCGATCACCCGGACGTCAATGCGGACGGGGCGTACACCGCCCACCCGTTCCAGTTCGCGCTCCTGGAGGACGCGTAGGAGCTTGGCCTGAAGCGAGAGCGGGAGTTCGCCCACTTCGTCGAGGAAGATGGTCCCGCCGCCGGCCACCTCGAACCTGCCTTTCTTCTGAGCGATCGCCCCGGTGAAGGCGCCCCGTTCGTGGCCGAACAGTTCGCTTTCCAGGAGCGACTCGGTGAGGGCGGCGCAATTGACCGCCACGAGCGGTCCACGGGCCCGGGCGCTATTGCGATGAATGGCCCGGGCCACCAGTTCCTTCCCCGTACCACTCTCCCCGGTGATGAGCACGTTCGACTCCGTGGGCGCTACTTTCGCGATGAAGCGATAGATCTCGCGCATCGCCGGGCTGTCGCCCACCATGTCGTGCTCGATGTCGAGCTCCTCGCGCAGGCGGAGGTTCTCGGACTCCAGGCGAGCGAGTTCCCGGAGGTTTGTCAGAGCGCGTCCGGCAACCGCCGCGAGGGCGGTGGCGATTTGCAGGTGGTCTTCGTCGAATTCGATTCGAGGGTCGGCCGCGGTGAGGTAGACGATGCCGTCCGAGTGTGCGTCCCCTCTCAGGGGCGCCGCCAGCACCGCCGTCTGGGGCTCGCCCGGCAGGCTTGAGGTTCGGCTGAGAAGGGCCACGCCTTCGCCCAGCACACGCGAAACCAGATCCTCGGCTATCTTCGTCGGGGTGTCCACTGCGCCGGCGGCTCGCCGCAAGGTCCACGCGGGAGCATGCCCCCCGGGTTCGCAGACCAGAACCACAGCCTCGGAGGCGGGGGTCACGTCAAGCAGGATGTCGAGGAACTCCCCGGCCAATCCTTCGATGCTCCGCTGGGCGCTGATCGCGTGCATCAGACGAAGCAGCGCGCCGAGATTCCTGGCAACCCGGCTGGGGGAAGTGGTCTTGGCCAGGGCGGTCTCGGGAGCGAGATACAAGGAATCGGCCTGCTCCAGCTCGGAGAAGATTCTCGTCTCCAGTCCCGGTCCGACCGAGACGAGGGTATCCTCAGAGCCGCCGCCCGGCTCTTCCTCCAGAAGGAAGACAAACCGGGTCCGGCCGATCCGGATCTCATCGCCGTGCGCGAGACGCCGGCGGCGCACCGGCACCCCGTTGACGAAGGTCCCGTTGCGGCTGTCCTGGTCGACCAACTCACAGTCGCCGGCATCGTCGAACCGGAGCACGCAGTGCCGCCGGGAGCAGGCCGAGTCCGGAACCACCAGTCGATTAAGCGGATCCCGGCCCAGCGTGAGTTCGCCGTCTCCCACGGGGATCACTTTGCCGTTCAGGTGCCCATCAATTCCTACGAGTCTCGGCGCCGTCAGGGGCATCGCGGCTTCGCGCTTTCCTTTCCGGTTGGCGGGCCGGCTCGCCCCGCCGCGTCGGCCGCGGAGCGCTAACGAACCCGTCGCATGACCAAGATACGCTTTCCGCCCTTCGCTGTCCACGCGAATCGCGGACCCGGCGGACCCAGGCGATGGACCGGAACAAGCCCCTCCGCTCGGAAGCGGCTCCGGCCTCCTATCGGATGGAGGCACGGGCTGCGCCGCCAGGACATCGTCCGGGCGCCGGTGCACCATTCAATCGCCGCCGCGCCGCAAGGCCTCCGGGACGCGCTCGGAATCGTGTTTCTCCAGCGTGAACGCCCACTCGAGCGGCACGCTCTCCGGCCGGTAGCACATCTTGTCATCGCAGGCCTGGTAACGAAACGAGCCCCTCAGTACGAGCCGGCCACCGTCCAGCAGCGGCTGGAGCGCGGTGTTCTGCCCGGCGACGATGTCCCGCCGGAGCTCGATCACTCCCTCGTATACGGGAACCGTCTCCGCAATCGCCGGCAAGTGGAGCATCTTCGACGGCGGATACCTGACATCCAGTACGCGCGCCTCCTTGGCTTCCGCCATGTTCCATGCGATTGGGATGTAACCGCCTTCGACACCCGGAGCATAGACGTGCATCCCCGGTTTGAGCTCGACTCGCAACGCCAACACCACCCGGAGGCCGCTTCGAACCGCCGCGTCGCTGGCCGACGCCGTCAGCTTGAGATGTTTCGTCTCCACCGTCCGCACCAGCTTGCCGGCCGCGTCCTCGAAGTGCTCGACGAGGATGCTGGAGGGGGTGAAGCGATCGCGGTAGTCGTCCTCCATGAACTTCGCCTCGACGACGCCGCTCGCATTCACGATCAAGGTGCCTGGATGTGGGACCCCGTAGGCGAAGCTGTCCTTGGGGACGCTTGTATTCAGCAGACCGAGGGTCTTGATCGCGCTGGATTCCGGATCCGCCAGCAGCGGGTAGGTGATCCCCTTCCGCTCCGCGAAGTGCCGCACGGCTTCCACGCGGTCGTACGAGAGCGCGGCAACATTGTAGCCGAGGCGCTCAAATCCGGCCTTCTGCTGTTCCAACTGCACGAGTTGGGTCTTGCAGTAGGGTCACCAATCGGCCGAGCGGACGATCGTCAGTACCAGTCCGTTCGGGCCCTTGAGCGAATCCAGCGTGCGCCGGACTCCGTTTTGATCCGTCGCGGTGAATTCCGGCAGCCGGCCCCCCACAGCGGGGCCGGGCTGGCTATGTCTTGCTTCTTGCGCCGTGGCGCCGGCGAGGACGCCCCAAACGACCAAGCCCGCGCCCCGGCGCAGCCACTTCCTGTAGTTCAAGTTGCTTCCTTTCCTCTGGCCGGCGGCGCCGCAAACGCTCGCACCGGACCCTCATTCTACTTCGACCGCCGGAGGGGCCCGGTTACCCGGCCGCACGGAAAACCCCCGGGGCATCATTTCTTCCAGAACGAAGGCAGAAAGATGACCAGGGCGCTGAAGAATTCCAGCCGCCCGCAGATCATGCAGAATGACAGCGTCCACTTAGCCAGGGAGCTCAGATGCGCGTAATTATCGACGGGACCGACCTGCCCGAGCCCCGGGCCGACGTTGAAGGTACAGGCGGCAACCGCGGCGATGGAAGTGAGCACATCGACCCCGGTTGCCGCCAGGGTAAGGCTCGCGGTCACGAAAACGACAAAAGCGAGAAACAGGAGGTTCAGAAGAACGCGGACGGTGTCCTCGGGAATCACCTGGCCGCCCAAACGGATGGCGAAAACGGCCCGGGGCTCGACAATCAGGCGAAACTGCCGCCGCACGACCCGCTGCAACAGCAGGAAACGGAACACCTTAAGCCCACCGGCGGTCGAGCCCGTACACCCGCCCACGAACATCAGAGAGAGCAGCAGCAGTTGGGACAGCGGCGCCCAGCGTTCGAAGTCGTCGGTGACAAAGCCCGTGGTGGTAATGATGCTCACCGCCTGGAACGCGGCGGCGCGCAACGCCTCTCCGGCGCCGTAGCCAGTCTTGAGCACCAGGGTGAGGAAGATCACCAGGACACTCCCGCCGAGCAGCCCTAGATAGGCGCGCAGCTCGATATCGGAGAAGAAGCGCCGCACCTGGTGCTCGCGGAAGAGACGGTAGTGGAGGGTGAAGTTCATCCCCGCGAGCGCCATGAAAACGATGATGATCCACTCCACCAGCGGACTGTCAAAGCCGGCGACGCTCGCTGTCCGCGAGGAGAAGCCGCCCGTTCCCAGCGTGGAGAAGGAATGGCAAGCCGCTTCGAACGCGCTCATTCCGCCCCACTGCCACAGCAGCAGGAACTCGCCCAGGGTGAGCAGCAGGTAGATCTTGTACAGTGCCAGCGCTGTCTCCATGATCCGCGGTTTCAGCCGCTCGCTCTTGGCGCCGGAGAATTCGGCGCGGTACATATGCATGCCGCCCGTGCCGAGTAGGGGCAGGATCGCAACGCCCAACAGCACGATGCCCATGCCGCCCAGCCAGTGAGTGAAGCATCGCCAGAACTGGAGGCCGCGCGGCAGAACCTCGACATCCGGAAGGACAGTCGAGCCCGTGGTTGTGAAGCCCGAGGCGGACTCGAACACGGCGTCGGTGAGCGAGTCGAAGTAGGGCGAGAACAGGAACGGTAGCGCTCCAAACAGGCACACGCCGGCCCAAATGAGAGCCACCAGCAGAACCCCTTCCCGGACCGACAACTCGCTTTCAGGCCGCCGCAGAAGCCGGAAGAGCGC
The DNA here is from genome assembly GCA_964425895.1 of uncultured Solibacteraceae bacterium. GTDB lineage: Bacteria > Acidobacteriota > Terriglobia > Bryobacterales > Bryobacteraceae > CAYRPT01. The sequence goes on from CAYRPT010000179.1 coordinate 4,173, forward strand.
GAATCCGACGCCCGCGCAGGCCAGTGCGCCGAACAGGAGCGGGGCCGGTTCATCCGGCCCGTGCAGCAGTGCGTACGCCAGCGGGAGCAGCATCGTAGCGCCGAGCACCATCAGGAACAAACCAACGATGTGCAGGACCGCCCCTAGCCGGACTACCACGGCAGTCTCCGCCGCTCCGCCAGGAATGCCGACTCCAGCTTGGAGACCATCCGCTCCAGGGCGAAGAAGATCACCCGGTCGCCGGCTTCGATGGTGAAGTTGCCCCGGGGGACCACCACGCTGCCGTCAGGCCGGGCGACGGCGCCGACAATGGCGCCCTCCGGAAGCCGGATATCCTTGAGCTTCCGGCCGACGTAGGGAGACTCGGCCGTGGCCACCAGTTCGATCGCCTCCGCCTCCTCCTCACGGAAGCTGGTGACCGATACGACCTGGCCCTTGCGCACGAACTGCAGGATCCGGTCGACCGTCACCATGCGGGGGCTTACGGAAGTGTTGATGCCCAGCCGCTGCGCAATCGGCAGGTAGTTCAGCCGATTAATAAGCGCCACCACCTTGCGCGCCCCCAGGCGGCGGGCGAGAATCGCGGCGATGAGGTTGTCCTCGTCGTCGGCCGTCAGTGCGAGGTAGGCGCCGGCGCCGCGGATGTTCTCGTCCATCAGCAGGGCCGCGTCCGTTCCGTCCCCGTGCACCACGATCGTATGTTCGAGGATCTCGGCGAGCTTGCGGCAGCGTTCCGCGTCGCGCTCAAAGATCTTCACGGCCACACCCTTCTTCTCGAGCGCCTGGGCCGCGGCGATGCCGATCTGCTTGCCGCCGAGGATGAAGACCCGCTCGACCTTCTCCTGTCGCCTCAATCCGAGAAAGCGAAGGACCTCGTCGAAATCGTCGTTCCGCGCGACCACGTAGACGTGATCGCCTGCCAGGATCTTCTCGCCGCCCCGGGGAATGATCACCTCGGCCCCCCGGAAGACCATCGCCACCAGGGAATTCGGCGGCGCGCCGCAATTGGCGATCTCCACCAGGCTCATTCCCACCGTCCAGTGGTCGGGCTCGATGTTCATGCCAAAGAGCTTCACGCGCCCGTCGGCAAACTCCACGATGTCGGATACTCCCGGGATCGGCAGCACCGGTAGGATACGCCCCAGGGCCAACGACTCCGGGTGGATGATCAGGTCGATGTGTAGCGCGGAATGCTCGCAGATGCGGCGCCAGTGGTCGACCTCGTGCGTTCGGACGCGCGCCGCCTTCACCTTGACGTCGCCGTCGGCCTGGGCGATCAAGCAAGTCAGGATATTGACTTCGTCGGAACTGGTCACCGCGATAAGCATGTCAGCGCCGGCGATGCCGGCGCGGTGGAGGGTTTGCACGCTGGCGGCGCTCCCGTGGACGATGCTGGCGTCGAGAGACTCCTCCAGCCGCGCGCACCGGGCCGCGTCCTGCTCAACGATGACGATCTCATTCCCCTCGCGAATGAGACGGGCCGCGAGTTGACTCGCCACCTCCCCACCCCCGGTGATCAGGATTCGCATGAGCGCTATAAGAATCTAGCACATGGAGGGAGCGGCCCAGCCCGAGCCGCAACGTCGAGGGGCCGGCGCCGCGCGCGCCCGGCGGGCATGTCCTACGGACGATACTCGAACACCGCGCCTTGAGCCTTCAACTTGGCCGTCAGCGCCTTGGTGTCGATGTTCTGAACGGGCCGGCCGGCATCGATCGCCATCTTCGCCGCCACGCCGGCCGCCTGACCGATGATCATGTACTGCGGTTCCATCCGCAGCGTCGAATAGGTCACGTGGCTGGCGGAGAAGCACACCGGGACCAACAGGTTCTCCGCCTCGGCTTGCTTCGGGAGGATCAGGCGGTAGGGAATCTGGTAGGGAGTCACCGGCACTTCCATGTTGCCCTCGTTCTGGACCGTTCCATCGGGCTCGACAAAGCGCTGCACGTTGTGGGAATCCGAGTTGTAGGAGCCCATGCCGACGACATCCGGCTTGGTCAGTTCGGTCTGGATGTCCTTCTGGGTCATCACGAAGTCGCCGATCATGCGGCGGGCCTCACGGACATAGAGTTGGTGGGGCCAGTGGCCGTTGTCCTGGAACTCGTCCCGGCACAGTCCCCAGCGTTGGATGTCCCGCTGCAACCGTACCGGCACCTTGGCATCGTGCGCCAGGAAGTACAGCAGGCCCTTGGTGTAGCGGACGTGCGCCTCCCGGATTTCGCCGCGCCGGGCGTAGGACGCGGTCGGGTAGTCCCAGCTTGCGCCGATGTAGTCCGTCGAGAACGCGCCGCGGTTGTTGATGTCCGTCTTCGAAGGCTCCTCGAGGCGCGACACAATGAGGATCTCGTTCATCCGCGGTGCGCTACCCCATCGCTTCTCAAGGGAGGCCAGATAGCGTGCCAGCAGCTCGTAGCGCCGCGCATCGTAGCCCTCCGGGGCCTCGAAGCCGACTTGGTTGCCCGGATCGTCGGACAGGCAGAGGCGGAAGTTGTAGGCCTGTACCTTACGGTCGCCAGCGCCGACCTCGCCACGCGGTTGCGTGCCGATCTCGGGCAGCAGGATCCCTTCCTCGTCGCGCGCCGGAATCGGATCATCGAACTGGTGGTTGGGGTCCTTGGGACGAACGCCGGCCAGATCTTCGCCATATTGGGCGGCGCTCTCGCGACCTACCGTGAACGAGACACCCGCCTGGGCCATGAGGTCGCCCTCGTAGGTGGCATCGGCGAAAACACGCGCCCGGACCGTCGAGCCGTTTTCGAAGTGCATCGCGGTCAGCCTGGCGCCCTTCTTCTCGACGCCCCCAGCCTCCCTGAGCCGGTGTTGGTAGAAGATCCGCACGCCCGCCTCAGCCGCCATCTCGAGCAGCACCTTTTCGGCGACCCGAGGTTCGGGGAACCAGGCGATCTCCTTTCCGTACTCGCGGCCCAGACGCCGGTAGAACTCGAGCGCGTAGCCCCCAATTACCTCTTTCCGGCCGAAGTCGGTCCTGCCCAGACCGCCGGTGACCATGCCACCGACATGCCGGCCCGGTTCAAGTACCGCCGCCGAGGCCCCTTCACGGGCCGCCGTGACCGCCGTCATTACTCCGCCGGCCGTGCCGCCATACACCGCCACATCGTATTCGTGGACCTCGGCGGGCGCCATGCCCAAGGCCAAAACCATAAGAAAGGGAATCAACGCGCGCATCGTTCTCTACACTACAACAGCCGCCGGGCGCGAACCGCGCGCCCGGATACCGGACGGGCCCCGCCTATTCGCCGAGGACCCAAACGTCCGGCAGCGCAC
>CAYRPT010000180.1:0-7441 GCA_964425895.1 uncultured Solibacteraceae bacterium
CTGCAGGTCCGCCGTCCGGTTGCCGGGCGCCAGCGTGAGGGCCTTCTCCGCGGCGTCGATGCACAGCGCCTCCTCGTTGTGAAGGCAAGCCCATTGCGCCCGGTAGTAATGCGTCTCAGGGTCTTCGGGGGCGATCTCGACGGCCCGGGCGAGCAGCTCGCCGGCGGCGGCGCTCCGGCGGCGGTCGCGCAGCAACAGGCGGCTCGCGGCCTTGAGCAACTCGGCCGACCCGGGGTGCGCCGTGATGCCTTTTTCGGCGGATCCCAGAGCGGCCTCGGAATCGCCTTTTCGCATGCGGCCGTCCATCAGCAGAAGAAAGGCCTCCGGAGGGGCGCCCGGCTGTTCGCGAATCGCCCGCTCGAGGTCCCGGATGGCTTCGTCGACGCGCCCGCCCTCAACGTTGGCTGCGGCCGTTTCGATGACCGCGGGCCAGTCGGCCGCCGCGAGCGATACGGCGCAGAGCGAGGCGATCACGGCGAATCGCATGCCTACTCCTCCCTTACCTCGAGGATTTGGTCGGCCTTCACCTTCTCGATCCGCTGCACGGTTCCGCTGGGCCAGCGAATCTCAACGGCATCGGCCATGGGCGCTTCCGCCAGACCGAAGTGGACTCGCGGGTCGCTCGAGGAGACATAGCCAACGCTGGTGGTGACGTGGTTGTACTGCTTCCGGCCGCCAGCCTCGACAGTGATCCGCGCCCCGATGGCGTCACGGTTGCTGCGTGTCCCCGTGAGATCGAGAAGCAGCCAGTGGCCGCGCCCCGTGGTGCGATTCATGAGGATCTGCGGAGGTTCGTTGAGGTTGGTGACCACGATGTCCACGGCGCCGTCGTTGTCGAGGTCGCCCAAGGCGGCTCCCCGGTGGGCGCGGGGCGCCAGAAAATCGGGGCCCGTCGCGGCGGAGACGTCCTGGAACTTGCCTTCGCGGTTCCGGAAAAGGCTGGCCGGCAGCTTGTAAGGAAGGTTTTCGATCATGCGGGCGTTGTCGAGAATGGAGGCATTCGCGGTGAAAAGGTCCTTCCAGCCGTCGTTGTCGAAGTCATAGGCCCCCAAGCCCCAGGCGGTCAGGCGTGCGGTCAGCACCGACAGTCCACTGGCCCCGGTGGCGTCGGCGAAGTCGCGGCCCTGATTACGGAAGAGAGGGAACGTATCGCCGATCATCGCGGTCTGGAAGATGTCTGGACGCCCGTCATTATCGATGTCGCGAAAATCCGCGCCCATCCCGGCAATCGCTTTTCCATGCTCGTTGTAGGCGGTTCCGGCGAAAATGGCGACTTCGGTAAAGGTCCCGTCACCCTTGTTACGAAACAAGAAATTGCGGTACGTGTCATTCGACACGAAGATATCCATGAAGCCGTTTTGGTCGTAGTCGGCGAAGGCTACGCCCATTCCTTTGCCTTGATGGCGGCCGAGGCCGGATTCCTCGGATACGTCGCGGAATGTGCCGTCGCCGTTGCTGCGATAGAGGATATTCGGCAGCGGGTCGTAGCTGTTCGGATGACAGTAAGCACGGATGCCGAACGAGAAGCAGGGAGGCTCGGTCGCGACGGACCACTTCAGGTAGTTGACCACCAGCAAGTCGAGGTGACCGTCGTTGTTGTAGTCGAACCAGCCGGCCCCGATCGCGAACTGCTTGCCCAGGACGGGGTGGGCGCCGGTAACACCGGCCGTCTTCGTCACGTCCTCGAACGAGCCGTTTCCGCGATTGTGGAATAGGTGGTTGCGATTGACGCCGGCGACGTAGATATCGGTGTGGCCATCGTTGTCGTAGTCGGCGGCGGCTACACCCATTCCGTATCCATCGCCCTGAACCCGCGCTTCCGCGGTAACATCGGCGAACGATCCGGCGCCGTCGTTCCGGTAGAGACGGTTGAAGTATGAGGCGTCGCGCTTGTTGAGCTCGGGGATGGCGGCGCCGTTCACGAAATAGATATCCAGAAGGCCGTCGCCGTTGTAATCAAGGACCGCCACCCCCCCGAGCATCGTTTCAATCTGGTGCTTGTTGGGGGTCTGGTTGTTGTTGAGAACGAAGCGAATGCCGGCGCTGCCGGCCGCATCCTCGAAGCGGATGGCTGAACCACCACCCGCGGCTGATGTGGCCAGGGCGCAAGCGGCGAGCGGCGGGAGGATCTTGTGGATAAGGTCGACCAATGCCGTACCACCCGGGAATCGCGTCCCAAGACGCAGGAGTCCGCTTGGATGCGGTCATTTTCGATTATATGCGGCGCTCCGCCGGTGTTTTCGCCAGCCGCCGGCGTCCGCCCGGGAGGCCGTTCCCTATGAGTGCTCTCACCGGCCGCGGCCGGAGCCGGTCAATGCCGTGAAGCGTCCGGCGCGGTTGCGGACCGCGCCGGGGTTTCCTGGCCGATGCCGGCTGCTCGGGGCGGCAACGCCCCGAATCTCTCGCACGGCACCGTCCGTCGGGAACCGGTCGCTTCCCCGTATACTTGAAGTCGATGCGGTTGTTATCCTCCCTGGTGCTTGTCTCGTCCGCGCTGGTTTCGGCCGAGCCTGATGTGATCCGGAGCCGGCGGGCCGCGGCGGATTTCGCGTTGACGGCCGATCCGCGGGCCCCGCACTGGAAGGACGTTGACGGCGTCGTCGCCGAAAACGACGCCATGGGGCGCCCGACTCCCGGCCACCGCACGGAGATCCGCTCGCGCTGGACCGGCCGGAACCTGTACTTCCTCTTCATCTGCCCCTATGAAGAGCTGCACCTCAAGCCCGCGCCGGACACCACCAGCGAAACCGGCCAGCTTTGGGACTGGGACGTGGCCGAGATCTTCGCCGGCGCCGACTTCACGAACATCCATCGTTACCGGGAGTTCCAGGTCTCCCCCCAGGGCGAATACATCGACCTCGATATTGATGCCAGCAAGATGAACTGGCAGGGTGCGATGAAGTGGGACTCCGGCTTCGAAGTGAAGGCAACGATCGACCGGGACCGGAAGGTTTGGTACGGCGAGATGCGGATTCCGATCGACAGCATTGACCCGCGCCCGGCCAGGGCCGGCAACGAGATCCGAATCAATTTCTACCGGCTGCAGGGGCCGCCACCCGCCCGGAAGCAGGTAACGTGGCGGCCTACGCACAGCGAGACGCACCATGTTCCGGAATCGTTCGGCCGGCTGGTGCTCGCCGAGTGAAGCGCGACGGAAGGCCGGTGGGGCGGGGACGGGCGGAAGGAGGACGTTCTGGCGCTGCGAATCTCTCATGTCGGACTGCGCGGTGTGGTGGGTCAAGGACTCACCGCCGCCCATGTGATTGACTTCGCCTCGGCATTCGGCACATTTCTGGAGCCGGGAGCGCCGGTGGTTATCGGCCGCGACCCCCGGGCGAGCGGGCTGATGCTGCGGGAGGGGGTCATCGCGGGACTCACCGCTTGCGGCCATGACGTCATCGATCTCGGCGTGGTGTCCACGCCGGTCATCCAGCACGCGATCCGCCGGCGGCAGGCCGGAGGCGGGATCTCGATCGGGGCCAGCCACAACGCCGCGGAGTGGAACGCCCTTAAGTTTTTCGGACCGGAGGGGATTTACCTGTCGACGGCCGAGGCGAGCGAGCTGCTCGACATCTACCACCTCCGTAAGTTTGATTTCGCGCCCTGGGACGCGCCCGGCACGCTGCGGGAGGAAGCGGAGGCTCTGGATGACTATGTCGCCGAGCTGGCGGAGCACTACGATTTCCCGCGGCTGCGGCGTTTTCGCATCGTGGTGGACTGCTGCAACGGCACGTCGTCGCTCATCCTGAACCTGCTCAAGGAGCGATACGGCCTCGATGCGATCCTCATCAACGAACGCGTCGACGGCATCCGGTTCGCGCATGAGCCGGCGACGAACCGGGAGATCCTTGGGCAGCAGCTTGCGCCGTTGGTGAAGCCGCTTGGCGCTGACGGCGGGTTCCTTTTCGATATCGATTCGGACCGGGTAGCCCTCGCCACCGAGGAAGGGGACGCCGTCAGCGAGGAGATGATACTACCCATCCTGGCCGACTACCTGTTGCCGAGGACGCCGGGCAAGCTGGTGATCACGAATCTGTCGGCCACCGCTCTGGTCGAAGAGGTGGCCCGGCACCATGGCGGCCGTGTGGTTCGCGTGCCGGTCGGGCGGCAGGCGGCCATCGACGCGCTCACCAGCTATCGTCCGGAGCAGGTGGCCATCGCGGGCGAGGGAACCGGCGCCGTCATGATGCCGCAATTCCGCTTCGTCTACGACGGCATCGCCGCCATGTTCACGATCTTGACGATGATGGCCGAACGGGGACGGAAGCTGTCCGAGATCGTGAACGGCTACCCGAAGTACTCGATGCTCAAGGTGCAGCTTCGGCTGGTTTCCGCCCAGGTGCCTGCGTTGCTGGGCGAGTTGCGGGAGCGCTACACCGGCGGCGAGGTGAACGCCACCGATGGGTTGCGCGTGGACTGGCCGGACCAGTGGTTCCATGTGCGTGTGAGCCAGACTGAGCCGGTGATCCGCATCATTGCGGAGCGGCGCGGCGGGCCTCCGCAGGCGCTCGTTGAGGAGTTGGTGGAAGCAGTACGGAGGCTCGGATGAGGCGCGCGGGCGAGGCGGAAGACTTCCCGCGCCGGCGGGCCGCGTCCTCCGGGAGGATGCCGTGAGAACGCGCGAACATAAGTTGAAGATCGGTGTTTCAGGGGTACGCGGCGTCGTAGGGGAATTCCTGACGCCCGCGCTGGCGTGCGCCTTCGCCCAGGCGTTCGGCACCTACGTGGGACCCGGACGCGTGGTCGTCGGGCGGGACACACGGCCGCACGGCGAGATGCTCGAGCGGGCGGTAGCCTGTGGACTTCTCGCCTCCGGTTGCGATGTGGTGCAGCTCGGCGTGCAGCCGACGCCGACAATTCAGATCTACGTGGCCGCGAGGGGGGCGCGGGGCGGCATCGCGATCACCGCGTCGCACAATCCCCCTGAGTACAATGCTCTGAAGCTTTTCAACGGCCAGGGGCTATTCTTGAACAGCTACGAACGCAGCGAGCTGATCGACCTGTTCCACCAGAGCGAGTTCCGGCATGCCGGCCATACGGAGATCGGCGATGTCACGCCGGACTTCCACCGGGCGCCGGGGCTCCACATGGAACGCGTCTTAAAGCACGTGGACGGGGATCGGATTCGGCGGCGGCGCTTCCGGATTGCAGTGGACGCCGTAAACGGCGCCGGCAGCTTGATGACGGTGGAGTTCCTGGAGCGACGCCTCGGGTGCGAGGTGGTGCCGGTCGCCACCGATCCCACCCGGCCCTTCTCGCGGGTCGCCGAGCCGCGCCCGGACACGCTCGGCGACCTGGCGGCGGCGGTGCGGCGCCACGGGTGTCATGCCGGGTTCGCCCAGGATCCGGACGCCGACCGCCTGGCCGTCGCGGACGAGACGGGCCGGGTGCTGGACAATGACGACGTGCTGGCCCTGGCGGTCGGCGCGGCTCTCGCCCGGGTGCCCGGCGACGTGGTGGTGAACCTGTCGACATCGGCGGTGATTGACGACGTGACGGCACAGCATGGCCGGAAGGTGTGGCGAACGGCGGTGGGTGAGGCGAATGTGGTCGAGGCGATGCTGGCGGTGAACGCGGCCATCGGAGGCGAGGGATCCAACGGCGGAATCATTTTTCCCGCCGTTCACCTTTGCCGGGACAGCTACACCGGAATGGCTTTCCTGCTGGACCTGATGGCGGCGGAGGGCAAGCCGGTTTCGGCGCTCGCCGCTGCGCTGCCCAGATATTGGCGGCGGTTCGGCAAGGTGCAGTTCGAACACGGAAGACTTGGACCGCTGATGCAGGCTCTCGAAGACCGGTTCCCCGAAGCGGCCAAGGATCGCACGGACGGCTTGAAGCTCCTGATGGAAGGCCGGTGGGTGCACGTTCGGGCTTCCAACACAGAGCCGATCATGCGCCTGGCCGTGGAAGCGCGCTCGGAGGACGAGGCGGCGGATCTGATGCGGGCCGTGGAACAGATTCTGGCGGAATGACCGCGGCGCCAGCAGGGTTTGGCTATCGCTACAGAGCCGGCGACAGAAAGCTCTTCTCGACCACGGGCTCGCCGCCCAGCACAGCGAATTGCTCCATCATGCGGCGGGCATAGCCGGCCACCAGCCGGACACCTTTTTCGTAGTCCATGTTGGGATTGCGCGGCCCGCCGTTGTACGCGCCCACCGCCAGGGCGACGTCGCCCTGGAAACGATCGATGAGGTGGCGGAACAGCAGGCCCGCGTAAATCGTCAGGTGCGCAGTCTGCACTTCGTTGAGGTTGAGCTCGCGGGGCGGGCGCAGGTGCTCGGGCAACATGGAGTAGTCCCGATCGTCCTTCAGATAGACCCGATGGGCATAGCGCAGGGTTTCGCGGGTGATTTGCCAGACGCCCGCCGACGGGTTCCGCACCAGCACCCGGCCGCCGCAGCGCCGGACCACGGTGTCACCCTTCTCGGCGCGTCGCTTCCAGACCACGTGCTTGAGGTCGCCGGGAACGTTCATGTAGTTGTTCTCCATGGCTCCGATACCCAGGAAGAGATCGAGCGGGAGGTCGAAGAACCGTGTCACGGTGAGGATGTCGGCGGTGAGCCGCTCGGCGTCCCCGGCGGTGAGGGTGGGCGGAACAGGCTCAATGCCGCGGCGGATTCGCGGGTCCGTGCGGCTCTTGAACAGAACGAACCGGCGGACGTACTCGTGGGTCTGCTCCGGCGTGAACTCTTCGAGACTGCGCTGAACGGGGAAGTTGTAGGCGGAGACGAACGTCTGGCGCTGCCGCCGGAGGCGCGCCAGATGGCCGGGGGTAATCCAGTGCCATTCATAGGCGGGGATGAAGCCCTGGACGCGCAGATTCTCAAGAAAGGGGATCGCCGCCAGGAGGTTGTCGCCCGGGTGGATCACCAACGGGTACAAGCCCCTATCGAAGGTGAGCAGGACCTCGGCGGCGCGGAGCGCTTCACGGCTGCGTACGTAGTCGAAATTGAAGTAGGCGTAGAGTTCGTCGTCAAAGGTGGCGACGCGGGCGACGAACGCGGCCTGGGGCAGAACAACCACGGGGCCTCCGCCGCGCCATTCCCAACGCGGCGCCGGCATCGGAGGGGCAAGCCGGAGCACCGCCGGACGATGGTGGTGCCAGACCGCCGCCGCGACGGCCAGCGCCGCGACGAGCAGGAGCCCGGCCGTACGCATAACGGATCCTCCACTCTTGTCTTATTCTTACCATGGCGCTTGCCGCGTCGCGGACGTCGGCGGCGTCCGTCCGTGCCGCCCGTCCGGTTCCGGTCCGCCCGTCAGGTGGGGTCCGCCAGGAGCTTCAAGGACCTGGATATCTGATATAGTGGGGAAAGGAGACTTGTCGGCATCACGGGGCGGTTAATGGGAACTACGGTGAAGCCATTTCGCTGGCGGGATCTATACTCCACCGGCATCGAGGATATCGATCAGCAGCACGAGCGGATGACGGGGCTCCTCA
>CAYRPT010000181.1:0-7404 GCA_964425895.1 uncultured Solibacteraceae bacterium
GGGCAAGACGTTCGAGACGGCGGAGCGGGAAAGTGGGTGCGGCGTGTCAGTACGCTGTCGATCCAGTGCAATGCGGTGGAATGTGTTCTTTCGCCGGGAACTGATGGCCGTCGTTGTGGCTCCCGCCCTCTGGTCGATGATCCCCCTCGGCGCTCAACAGAGCGCTGGTCTACAAGGTGACCCAAGACGTCGTACGATTGAGTTCGAAAGAGAGTGGACAGAACTTCCGTTTGGGATCGATGCTCTTCGCCTAAGCCAAACGTCTTGGGGCATCACAACCGGAGTCCCCGTGGACCGCGCAGGACAGGCGCTACTCTTTGCGACCCGAAAAGGTGGACCAGAGCAGCGCATCGTCTTCGAGATCCCTTATGTGGGTTACATAGATGTCTATGAGGTCGCTGCCGGCCCTGACGGGAGCCTCGTCGTATCCGGCTCTTGCCTCAGCGACGCTGGGCAGGCCGGCGCATTCCTGGCTACGATCTCCCCGGACCGCGAAAGCCAGACGATTGTCCGGACATCGCCCTACGTTCCTTTCAACCTGGCCGTTGCCTTCGACGGAACCATCTGGACCGCGGGATGGGTGAAAGACCCCCCCAGCAGAGATGAAAACATGCAGTTCAACGTATTCAAGAGGTTTGACAGGAGCGGCAATGTCTTGAACACATTTGTCGCAAAAGGGAGGCCCGGAACGGGCCTGCATGGGAACTTGGTTGGCGGTTCGACACTGCAAGCTTCGCGAGACCGGATCGGGTGGATGACGAACGGGATGGAATACATCGAATTCTCACTCGACGGCCAGGAACTCGGCCGCTATGGAGGGCCGCCGGTTCCTCAGCCCATGCACGGCGCCGATATCTCCGTCGCTCTAAGTCTGCAAAACGACCTCGTTGTTGCCGTAACAGAAACCAGGACCGCCGATGGTAAGCCAACGGTGGGGAAGACCAGGTGCAGCATCTGGAGTCTGGATCGAAATCAGCGCGACTGGCTATCTGTTGAGGTAACGGGAATACCGGACCCACCCCGTGGACGGTTGCTCGGTTTTGACGGATCATCGGTGCTCATTCTCGGCGAGGATCTGATAACCCGCAGTTTTCTGGCGGCGTTCACCGAAATAGGATCGCACTAACACTCGACCACCTCACTGCGATTTTCGGAATTTCCCGCTTCCCATTCGTTCCTTCGCCATTTCGCCCTCCGCTGCCGGCACTTCTCCGTCATTGCCGCCGGAAAAGCGTTGACTGAACTGCCTTCCGGCGGTAGCCTCATAGAGGAGGTGGCTGAACAGAAGCACTGTGACGTCGCCGCCGCGATCGCCATCATCCTGTGAGGCTGCCTCCGATTCCCGGATGAGCGCCTCGGCGGGCATTCGCGAAATACAGCCCGGAGTCGGCGAGGAAATCATGCTGCTAGCTCTCATTTGCATTGCCGGCACCCTCAGTCCAGTCTTTGCTCAGCGTTCACGGGACGAGATGCAGAAACGCACCATCGACTTTGAGAAAGAGTGGACGGAGTTATTTGTGCGCCCTGATGCTCTCCTGCGTGCCCGGCTCGACTGGGCAATGCTGACAGGAATCGACGTAAACAAGGCGGCCCAAGTCGTACTGTTCGCGATACCCAAGGATGCCCCGATGGAGCGTATTCGGTTCGAGATCCCGGATGCGGCCTACATATCCGTCGATGAGGTCGCGGCCGCTCCCGGCGGGGGTCTGGCTTGGTCTGGGGCCTGCATCAATGCGGACGGACAACTTGGCTCTTACGTTGCGTGGACCCCTTCGAACCGCCAAGCGCAGTCGATTGTCCGGACTTGGCCGTATGTCGCTCATCGTTTAGCTGTGGCGCCGGACAACACGATCTGGACCGTCGGTTGGGTGAAGGACCCGGAGACCAACGATGTCAATATGAAATATAACATTCTCAAGCGGTTCGACACGAGCGGCAACGTACTTGGCACGTTTGCAGCCGACGGTCGGCCGGGACCCAATTCGACGTTGAGCGGGGATGCGACTAGCGCGTCGCACCTAAGAGCTTCGCGGGATCGGATCGGTTGGCTGACCAATGGAATGGAGTACTTCGAATTCTCGCTGGACGGCCGGGGACGGAACCGGTTTATTGGACCACCCGTAGCAGCACCGTCTGCGGGAACACATTTGTCCCTCGCTCTCAGTGAAGACAACCAGGTACTGGTGGGTGTGGACGAACCGGTCCGAGGGGCGAAATGGAGCCTCTGGAGCTTGGATCGAGAGAAACGTGCTTGGGTTCCCATACAACTGATCGGAGCACCACATCCTGGGCAAGGACGATTGCTCGGTTTCGATGGACCGTCGGTGCTAGTCCTGGACGAAAGATGGATCACTCGCAGTTTCCGGATGTCCAAGCGATAGAGAGAGATCCTCGAATCCTCCAAAACGCACATGATTGAACCGTGGGCAGGCGGCTGGTTGAATGTTGCCGTTTTTCACAGCAAACAGGTTCGCTTTTGATATCGACACCACACAAGCAGATCCTGTATCCTGGTGCTACCTTCGGTCATGAAGTAATCTCATGATCGAGGAAAAGGAAACACGAGCCGCCGCCTCGGGAGGGCAAAACGTTCGAGACGGCGGGCCGGGAAAGTGGGTGCGACGTGTCGCGCTGTCGATCCAGTGCAATGCGGTGGAATGTGTTCTCTCGCCGGGGACTGATGGCCGTCGTTGTGGCTCTCGCCCTCTGGTCGATGATCCCCCTAAGCGCTCAGTATCCGGGAGCAGTATAATGCCGGCGTATGATAGTCCCTTCCTGTCCTACCCGGCGCCAGTTTGCGGCATTGCTTTCCCTTTCCACCCTGCGTCCCGGCGTCGCCGCGGAGCCGGGTCCTTGGACCGAGCCTGCGACGGTGAAGAAGATCTACCTGGCGGTGCCCCAACCCACCTGGCCCCGGCCGGACCTGAATGTCCCGGACGAGATGGCCCGTATGGAAGAGAAAATGGCGGCGCTGGCTCGCCGGCACCCCGGCGCCGTGCGCTTCACGGAGCCCCAACTGCTTCGGACGCCGGACGCCGCCGCGGCATGCGTTCAGAGCCTCGGCGACGTGGACGCCGCCCTGATTATCGACCTGACCTCAGGCACGGGGGCAATGCTGCGCGTCTTGCGCGAGATCCAAGTGCCGGTTCTGCTCTTCGCGAGGCCGTATTCGGGTTGGTCCTATGTGGATGTGACCGCCTGGGCCCAGAACGGCAAGCGCGCGGATCTGCTTTCGACCAGTGAGTTCGGTGACCTGGACCCCTACATCCGCATCTTCTACGCCATTCACCATCTGCGCCGCAGCAAGGTGCTGGTCGTGGCCGGCAATCCCTCCACGGGCGGCGATACGGCTGAAGCCTTCGCCAAGCAGTTCGGTACGACCATCCGCTACGCGAGCTACCGTGAATTGAAGGACGCCTTCGACGCGGTCGAGCCGAGAGAAGCCAGGCAGGCCGCCGGGGAATTTACGCGCCGGGCGCTGCGCGTGGTCGAGCCTTCGCCCCAGGAAATCGAGGCCTCCCTGCGCTTTTTTCTTGGCGTCCAGGAATTGTTGCGCCGCGAGCAGGCCAACGCCATCACTGTGGATTGCCTGGGCGGTTTCCGGCGCGGTGACCTGCCCGCTTATCCGTGTGTGGCCTGGTCCAAGCTGAACGACGCCGGCTACTATGGCGTCTGCGAGGCGGACCTCCGTTCCACCATGACGCAAATTCTGTTGACGGGCTTCTCGGGCAAGCCCGGGTTCGTCTCGGATCCGGTCTTCGACACCGGCCGCAACGAGGTCATCCATGCACATTGTGTCTCGGCTACCACACTCCATGGCATCGGCGGACCATCCTCGCCCTACGTCATTCGCTCGCACATGGAAGACAACAAGGGAGTCTCCATGCAGGTCCTGGTTCCTCTGGCGGATACGGTGACGTGCGGGAAGTTCCTCAGCGCGACGAAATTCGCGGTATCGACCGGAGAGGTAGTGGGCAATGTGGATGCCCCGGAGGGCTGCCGCACGAAGTTCCGCACCCGCGTGAACGATGCCCGCAAGTTCCTGGAGAGCTTCGGTGGCGGCCTGCATCGCGTGGTGTTCTTCGGGAACTACGTGCGGCCGGTCGAACAAATGGGACGCCTCATGGGCTTTCAGGTCGAGCGGGAGTGCTGAGCGGGTGAACCGGGTCCCGGAGCGGGCCGAGGGATCTCCCATCGCCCGGCGCCGCGCCCGTCTAACGCCGCCGTCCTCCGGCTCCCCGTTGCCGCATGCTAAAATCAACATATTATGGCGATACCGAATGTGAAGCGGTACCGGATTACGAGTCCGGATGGCGCGCAGACCGCTACGCTCATGGCCGTGCTTCCCAAGGGTGCGAACGTCGACGACTACCTGGCCGATGCGGCCAAGCGTTTCGACTGGAAAGCCCACGCCGAATCCCTGAAGGCGCACTTCAAGGTGCGCGTCGGCCAGCAGAAGCAGAAGAAGCGCGGATAGAGTACCTTTTCCTTCTTGTTCGTTCTTGCTTCGGGCCACCTGCCTCGCCGGTGGCCCGAATTGTTACGGAAGCCTACAACCGCTCACCCCAGGCGCGTCTTGAGGGCGCGAAGTGACCGCGCCGCCTCCGCCGCGACATCGGAGTCGGCGTCGGACGCCAGCCTTTCCAGGTGCGAGAGAGAGGCGGCGTCGCCGCTACGTCCCAACACGCGGACCAAGCCCAGTTTCTCGTCCTTGGTCGCGTCCGGCAGAGCCCTGTAAAGGCTGTCGCGTACCGCCTCCTCCCGGGCCAATTCCACCAGGAAAGGCTCGGCCACCCCCTGGTAGGACGCTGTATTGAGGTTGTTGACCAGGTACCGGAGCGGGCTGAATTCCCCCAGATCGGTTCGCCCTAGCATCACCAGAGCGAATGCCAGCGAGAGCCTGGGATTCATCTTCTTCTCGCTGTCGAAATATGTTTGCAGCATCGGCGCGTCGTCGCGCGTGCGCAGCCGCGCGAAACCCTCGGCCGCGGCGGCGCGCAGCAGCGGATCGTCGCCGGCGATGTGCTGCTGGTAATAGGGCCGGCTGCGTTCGTCCGGAAGCATGGCGACGGCCGTGAGAGCGGCCCTCCGCACCTCCTTGTTCCGCGCGCCCAGAAGAGCCTCGTAGAGCTGGGGCAGGGCGTCGTGATACTGAAGGAGACCGACGGTTTCCAGCGCCGCGATCTGAACCTTGTTGTCCAGGTCCCGCAGGAGGAACGCAACGCCGGCGGCGGCGCTCCGGTCGCGGATCTTTTGCAGGGCGATCAACGCCTCGTAGATCACCTCGGAGTTCTTGCTCCGGACCGCTTCGAGCAGATCGGGAACGGCCGCCTGACCGCGCAAAATGCCCACGGCCCGGGCAGCATTCGCCCGCGCCTCCATGCTGGCGCCGCCGCGCGCCAGCTTTCCCAGCGCCGCAATCACCTCGGGCCGCACCTGCATGTCCGGAGGGATCATGGCGTCGTTGATATCGGTGAAGTAGCCCTTGATCGCGGTGCCGGTCTTACGGAACGACCCGAACCACCCGCTGTCCACGTACCCCGGAAGGTAAAAATTGACTAAGCCGTCAGTCGCCCGCACCTGGACCTCCGGATCCGGAAGACCCGTCGCACGGACGAGCGGATCCAGGCTGTGCTGGGTTCCGATCCGGACAATCGACTTGACCGCCTCCTGCCGGACTTTGTTCTCCGGATCGTCGAAGTACCTGGCTAACCCCGGGATCGCCGCAGATCCCTGGTCGGCCATCTTCCTAACGGCCTTCACCCGCTCCTTGACCGAGCCCTCGCCGGGTTCCTGCGCGAAGCCGGCGGACGCCATCCCGGCACACAGCAGCGGCACCACCAAGGCACACGTCGTTTTCATAGCCTCATTATGACCGACGGGCTGAGCGGCGGAATCGTTGCGGCGGGTGCGCCGGCTCCGTGATTAGACGAGCGCCTTGTTGACGCGTTGGATCGTGTCGTCGACTTCGGCCGGGCTCATCATCCCGATGGTGATCACATCGACGAGACCGTTCGAGAACACATACTTGAGCGAAGCGTCCCGCTGCTCCGGCGAGGTCAGTTCGCCCGCCCCGAAGATCTTCATCCCGATGACGGCCTTACCCGCCGCCCGGGCCTGCTTGAGCAGCGGCGCCACCTCATCCGGCGTGCCGTCCATCAGCGCGCTCTTTCCTACGTTGTTGATCCGCGCCAGCACGACGTCGGTCCACGGCTCGGTGCAGGCGAGCTTCAGCGCCCCGAAGTCGTGGCAGGAGACGCCCACAGCCCGGACAGCGCCCTTCTGCTTCAACTCGGAGAGCTCGTCCCGGATGCGGGCATATTCCTTCGTCCAGTTGGAGTCCAACATGCAGTGGATGAGGCAGACTTCGATCACCTCGGAGTCGAGTTCTTTCCGGAATCGGTCGATCTCGGCCTTGGCGCCGCCCGACGCCGAATTCCAGAACTCGGTTCGGGGCCAGATCTTGCTCAGCACCGTGTATTTGTCGCGCGACACGCCCTTCAGAGCCGTTCGCAGGTACGGATGGGTCCCGTACAGATCGGCCGTGTCCATAAACGCGACGCCGCTGTCCAGGCTGTGGCGCACCAGAGTGGTGAACGCCTTCTCGCCCAACCGTGCGTGCGCCGAGGAGCGCGCTCCTCCGTTGTAGCCGGTGCCCTGAGCCAGCCGCGAGGTCTTGACCCCGCTGCGGCCGAGCGTCACCCTATCCGAGGCGCGCCCGGGGGCGGCCTTCGCTGGGGCGGCCACGACGCCCGCGCCCGCGAGCGCGGCCGCAAAATGCCGCCGGCTGAATCGGTGGGACAACTCTGACGGAATCATACTGTCTCTCATCTCACATCACCCTTTCCCAGTTTGACGCGGCCGCCGGTCCATCGCTACTCGGGACAGCGGACCGCCCAGCCGCCGCCTCGGAATTCTCTATTTCGTTGGCGCCGAGTCCGCAGAACAACGGATCTTGACGCCGAGGATACCACACCTCGCGCTCAACCGAAGAAGTCGTCGAACAGCACGTCCGTCAAGCGGCCGAGCTCCTCATCCGTCATTTCGCCTGCCGCATGGGCCAGCACCGCCTCACCCCAGCGGGCGGCATTCCTCCGGAACCGGTCGAAGCGTTCGTCGCTCACATAGTCGATCGCCGTCTCGTCGCCGAGGAAATTGGCCACCGAGCCCCAGCCACGTACGGCGCCCCGGGCGCCGGCGGCGCGCTCCGCGTCCACGCCCTCGAGTGCATACGCGAGGAGGAGCACGGTGACCATCACCCGGCCCGCACGGTTCCGCTGCAAGGTGGTCGTCCGGCGGAATGTCTCGATGGCCGCGGGGTCCAGCAGCACCCCGGGCGGCGGCATCCGATTGTTGACCGCGTTCGCCGCCAGCCACGCGCACTCGTTCCGTGCGATACGGGCC
>CAYRPT010000182.1:0-7381 GCA_964425895.1 uncultured Solibacteraceae bacterium
CGCCGGCGTCCGGTTCCCCATCAACCCGCAGGGGTGGCGGAGGCTCCGGGCCGCGGGTGTATTTCGCGAGCGATTCTCCGGGCAGGACCAGGACCTCATCCTCGTCGGTGGCGGTCACCTGTTCCTGCGATTCGACGGGCTCCTTCACCGCGGGCGGCGCGGGGGCATACTTGGACTCCGGAAACCCGCGGCCCTTCTGGTTGCGGCGCCGTCTGGACCGGCGGCCCCGCCGATCACGATTCCGGTCGTCGAAGGCGGTTTCGCCGGTCTCAACCGGCGAGGGCGCCTTGCGTTTCTCCGGGCTCTCCGCCACCACCGGCACCTGCTCGTACTCTTCGGACTCCTCGAAGAAGTCCGACACGTACAGAAAGGCGTCCCGCTCGAGCCCGATGTCCACAAAGGCGGATTGCATGCCGGGAAGCACCCGTGTCACGCGTCCTTTATGAATGCTGCCCACCAGCGAATACTCGTTGGCGCGCTGAAAATACAGCTCGACGAGCTGCTCGTCTTCCATGATCGCCACCTTCGTCTCGTGGCGATTCGATGAGATGATCAAATCTTTGGCCATGAACAATCCCCGCTCAGCGAAGCGTTCGAATGGAGGCCACTTCAGGACAGACCCAACGGCTGGATGTGGTTCAACTTTCCGCCGGCCCGGATCTTCCGGCCAGCGACAGCACATCACTCAGTAACCCTGCCGCCGGTTATCCGCAGCGGAGACGCGCTCAAACGCTGCCGGACATCCGGCATCGATCCGGCGACGGCGCCGGCATCGGGCCGACCCGCGTTCCCTGCACGCTAAGCCTCCCGGCCGCGTACCGGGCCGCCGCCTCCTAATCCTCGGGGCTGAACCAAACCCGCTCGCTTCGATCTCCTGCCGAAGCTACTTCAATCGCTTCAGTTCACAAACCGCTGGAGCCGGACATTGTTGACCAGCCCCAGCATCGCAAATACCGTCAGCGTGCTGGACCCGCCGTAACTCATCAGAGGAAGCGGGATTCCCGTAACGGGCATCCGTCCCACGACCATTCCGACGTTCACCAGCATCTGGAACAGCAATAACGCCACCACTCCCATGCAGACGTACATACCCGCCCGGTCCGGGGCCCGTTGCGCGTTCTGCACAATCTGTAGAAGCAGCAGAAAATACAAGCCTAGAGCAATCGTGACACCAACAAAACCGTGCTCTTCGCCGAAGGCGGCGAAGAGGAAATCCGTGTGCGGCACCGGCAGAAAGCTCAACTGCGTTTGAGATCCTTTGGTGACTCCCTGCCCCCACAGCCCCCCGGATCCCACAGCGATCTTCGACTGAATCACCTGATACCCCGCGCCGCGCGGATCGGCATCCGGGTCGAGAAACGTCTGCACTCGCGCCTTTTGATAGTCCTTCAGGGTCGTCCACCCAATCGGCAGCAGAAGCGCACCGCCTATCACCATGGCCAGCCAATACCGAGCCTGGAGTCCTGCCAGGAACACTCCCATCACCAGGATCGCGACGTAGGTGAGGGACGTGCCGAGGTCGGGCTGTTTCATCACCAGCGCCACGGGGAGCATTACTAAACCCCCCAATCGCACCAAATCACGCACTTCCACGCGGCTGCTCCGCAGCTCCGCGAGATAGCGCGCTACAACTAATATTATCACTAACTTAACGAATTCGGACATCTGAAAGCGCACACCCCCGAACAACGGGATCCAGCGGCGCGACCCGAATACCGTATCGCCAATCAGCAGAACCGCCACCAGCGCCAACACGGCCGCGACATAGAACAGAGGCGCCCGGTCCAGCAGGTTGTGGTAGTCGATGGCCGATATGATCAGGAGTATCCCCATCCCGAGGACTACCCAGATCACCTGCTTCCACCAGGCCTCCCGCCACACGGTTCCCAGCGTCGCGCTGTAGATCTGGAGGATACCAAGACCGCAGAGGATCAGGGTCAGGACCAGCAATGTCCAGTCGTGGTCGCGGAGCGAACGGTAGCGGGGCATAGTTACGGCTTGAGCTCGCCTTCACCCCCTTTCACCTGGCGGGACCGCGCCATCAGCTCGTCGGGCTGTTGGCGAGTCTGCTTGCGAATGTAGGTCCTGATCACATCCCGGACAATAGGCGCGGCGAGGTTGCCGTGTTCACCGTTCTCGAAGAGCGCCGCGACGACGATCTCGGGATTGTTACGCGGGGCGAACCCCACAAACCAGGCGTTATCCTTGAGAGCGTCCGCCAGTCCGTTCGCCTTCACCGAGTCATTCGATATGAGCTGCGCCGTCCCCGTCTTGCCGCAAACGTCGACGTTGAGCAATTGCGCCGATCCTCCGGTCCCGCCATCGTTGACTGCTGCCCACATACCGTTGACCACCTGGACAGCGTGGCGCACATCGAAATCCGCGAGCCGCGGCGCGTCCCTTCCCTGGCTGTCGGCGATCAGGTGCGGCTTATGCCAAACCCCGCCTAGAGCCAATCCCCCGATGGCGTAGGCAAGTTGCAGCGGCGTCGCCGTAAGGGCGCCCTGGCCGATGGCCACCGAGATAGTCTCTCCGGCGTACCAACGCTGCCGGTAGGTGCGTATCTTCCAGCGGCTCGAGGGCACTAGGCCTTCCGCTTCGCCCGGAAGGTCGATTCCGGTCTTCCGGCCGAACCCCATCATCTCCGCGTAAGAGGCGATCTGATCGATTCCCAGCCGGTTGCCCACGTGATAAAAGAAGACATCGCAGGAGTCGGCCAGGGCTCGATAGATCCCTACGGGGCCGTGGCCGCCCCGCCGGTGGCAACGGAAGTACCGGCCGTAGAAGGTGGTCCCTCCACTACAGGTGACGTGGAAGTCCGGATCGATGATCCCCTCCGACAGGCCGGCCAGCGCCACTACCGGCTTGAAGGTCGAGCCTGGGGCCAGTTGCGCCTGGATGGCCCGGTTCAGCAGCGGGTTCTCGGGATTCCCGGCAATCTCCTGCCAGTCGCGGGGCCGGATCCGGCCCGCGAAGCGATTGGGATCGAAGGACGGGCGGCTTACCATCGCGAGCACATCGCCTCTGCGTGGATCGAGCGCGACGACGGCGCCGCGCCGTCCCTCCATTGTCAATTCGGCGACCGCCTGGAGATCCAGATCGATCGTAAGTCGCAGGTCCTCGCCCGGAACAGCTTCTTTGATTCCGATTACCTTCCGCTCCCGCCCCCGGCTGTCCACCAGGACCTTCCGCTGTCCGTCGACTCCCATCAGGCGGCGGTTATACTGTCGCTCGAGCCCCGCCTTCCCTATCACGTCGCCGGGCCGGTACTGCACGAACTCCAACTGGTTCAACTCGGCCTCGCTAACCTCGCCGACGTATCCGACCAGGTGTGCCGCCAGACCCTCGCGAGGATAGAGCCGTCGCTGGGCGTGAATCAGCTCCATCTCGGGAAAGCCGCCAGCACCGCGGTGAGCCTCCACAAAAGCCAGCTCGCCCGGTGTGAGCTCCTCCTTGACGACCACCGGTTCGTACTTGGGGTGGGTCCGATCAAAGCGGCGGACACGCCTCACGAGTTCCTCGTAGTCGAGGTTCAACCCCTTGGCGATCGTTTCGAGGTGGTGCGTCTGGAGATTCTCTCGCGAGAGAATCAGGCTGAAGGACGAATGGTTATCGACGATGACGCGCCCGTCGCGATCGAGCATCTTGCCGCGAGGCGCCGGGATGGGAAGGGCCTTGATCCGGTTGGCCTCGGCCCGTTCGCTATAGACCTCCGGATCACGGACTTGAAGCTCCCAAAAACCCGTCAGCAGGAAGAGAAAAACGCCGACAATCACGTATTGCACCAAGGCGATACGGCCGCCCACAAAGCGCGTATCGTCGCGCATCAAGCGGCGTTCCTCAAAACGCTCCTGCTCCCTTTCGATCGGAACCATGAACGGCGGCCGTCGCCGGGCCCTAGCCAGACTCCTTTAGTTTATCCAACAAGTGAAAAAACGGAACGGCGACGGCCCCGTTCATGACGCCGGTCACCACCGTTTCAGTCCAACCAAATTCCAACGGATTCCCGATGAGTGTTGTCGCCAGCAACCAGTACGTCGCCTGGTGGAACAGCACGAAGCCGAATGCCAAAGCAAACCTTGCGCCCGGGTTCTCCATATCGAGCCGAAGACTCAGCGAGGCCGAGATGTAGCCAACCAGCGTCTTGATGATTCCGAAGATCCCTACCGGCTGGTGGGACAGGGAGTCCTGCGCCAGCCCGATCGCAGCCCCATAGAGCAGCCCGGCCACGGGCTGGCGCCGCATTACGGCGAAATAGACCGTCACGAGGAGGGGAAGCTCCAGATACCCCAGGTAGGCGAAGAAAACGGGGACATACACCTGGAACAGGATGGCGGCCACCGGCACAAGGACCATGACGACGGGCCGGTAGTGGGACGATTTGCTCTTCCGCCGATCCGCACGGTCCACGAGGTGGCCGTAGTCGATCATGGCGCCGTGACCGGAACGTCCGTGGGCGGCGCCCCTTCGGCCGGATCGCGGCCCGCATCGAGCGTACGAGCCGCCTCGGGATTCGGCCGCGTTCCGGAGGCCTGGACCCCACCGAAGGCAAGACCTCGCGCGCGACCCTCCTCGCGGTACTGATCGAGAAGCCGATCCGCGTCAGTCCGAAGGCGCAATGAGCCGCCGGGGTCGGGCGCCACCGCCTCCCCCGGAGCCTGTGGCGGCGGTAGCAAATCCGCCGGGCCCTGCCCGGCCGTGGATTCCGGCAAAGGCTGATGCACACCCTCGAATACCACCAGCACCTCGTCGAGCTCGCGGTCAAACCCGCTGGGAGCTACCACGATCTCCTTTAACCGGCTTCCCCGCGTGACCGCCTGCACGGTTCCCACCGGCAAGCCCCTGGGAAACACGCGGTCGTCGCCGGAAGTGTAGAACCACTCGCCGGGCTCCACCTTCGCCTCGTTCTGGATGTAATCAACGCGGCACAGGCTCCCGCCCTGGCCCTTCACGGTACCCGAAACATGGTTCTTCAGCGAGATGACGCCGGCGGCGAAGTCCGGATCCGTAATCAGAACGACCTGCGAAGAACTGGGGTAGGCCGCCCTGACGCGCCCCACGACCCCTTCGGGCGTCACCACCGCCATACCGCGGGCGATACCGTCCCGCGTGCCCCGGTCTATGAAAACCGCTTTGGCTCCCACGCCGGTGGCAGCTCCAATAATCCGCGCGGCGATCATTTGCGAAGGGGTGCGCGACCGGAACATCGCCAAGGCACTGGCGCGCTCCGCCGTCCCGAGCTCCTGCCGGAGGAACTGAGCGTCTCGCTTCAATACCCCGACCTCTTCGCGGAGCCGTTCGTTCTCACGTTGAACCCCGACCAGCAGCACGTAACGATCGAGAAACGATGCTCCGGCGCGATGAGCCGTCTCGAGGAGGCGTGCCAACGGAGTGATAGCGGTCACGGCCCACACCCGAACCAGCCGCACATCCTCGCGCGTGCGCACCTGGTAACCCAGCAGCAGAAGTTCCCCTGCAATCACCAGCACGAGTGCGGTGAGGCTGCGATAGCGGCGCGTGAGCAGCTCCATGACGCCCGGCCAGGAATTCAGTCGAGCGCGATACGGCGCAGCAACCTAAATTCCGTCAACATTTTACCGGTTCCCAAGGCCACGCAGGCAAGCGGATCCTCGGCGATCGACACCGGCAGCCCGGTCTCCTCCCGGATCCGCTTGTCCAGATTACGCAACAGCGCTCCGCCGCCGGTGAGGACGATGCCGCGGTCGCTGATATCGGCGCTCAACTCCGGCGGCGTACGTTCGAGCGCGACCCGGATCGCATTCATGATGGTCGCGATGCATTCCGAAACCGATTCGCGGATCTCCGAGTCGTCCACGGTGATCGTCCGCGGGACGCCCTCGATGAGGTTTCGTCCCTTGATCTCCATCGTCAGCGGCTTCTCAAGCGGATACGCCGAGCCAATCTGGATCTTGATCTGCTCGGCCGTCCGCTCGCCGATCAGAAGGTTGTACTTACGCTTCAGGTACTGCATGATGGCATCGTCGATTTCGTTGCCGGCCACGCGCACGGAGCGCGAGTAGACGATGCCCGAAAGCGAGATGACTGCTACGTCGGTCGTGCCCCCGCCAATATCCACCACCATGTTGCCGGAAGGCTCGGTGATTGGCAGGCCGGCGCCGATGGCCGCCACCATCGCCTGCTCCACCAGGTAGACTTCGCTCGCTTTGGCGCGGTACGCCGAGTCGACAACCGCGCGCTTCTCCACTTGGGTGATCTCGCTCGGCACCCCGATGACGATCCGCGGATGCACCAACATCTTGCGGCCGTGCGCCTTCTGAATGAAGTAGTTCAGCATGCGCTCGGTGACCTTGAAATCGGCGATCACCCCGTCCTTCATGGGACGGATGGCCACAATGTTTCCCGGGGTCCGCCCGAGCATCTCCTTCGCCTCCCGGCCCACCGCTTCGACGTCTCCGTTGTTCTTGTTGATAGCGACAATCGACGGCTCGTTGACCACGATGCCCCGGCCCTTGGCGAACACCAGCGTGTTGGCCGTCCCGAGATCGATGGCGAGATCGGAGGAGAACAGACTGAATAGAGAGCGAAGATTCATAGACAAAAGCTCCCGCAAGGTCCCGGAAACTCAACAGGAAGGTGTCTGCGGGCGGACACGGACTCCCCTACCGGAGAACGGCGCACACCGGGACGGACGGAGCGGAACGGCAATCCCTTCAAAGCGTAGCACGTGCTGCGGGCCAAAACAATTTCTATCGGCACCGGTTCCCGGTCCCCAGGGGCCATCCGTCAAAACGCGCCTTCGGGCTTCTGCTGGCCAAAGCGGACACCGGAGGGGCTCAGAGTGCGGGCGGGCGGCTGGTGTCCCGCCGGTGTGACGGCCAAACGCATTCCCGGGTTTTCGGCCCTCCGGTCCGCCCACGGTGACGGTCGCGGCGAACCATTGATAGTCTAGGGGATATGGCAGGGGTATCAGTGAATGCCGGCCGGAGGCGGGCGGCCGCGATCCTCGCGATAGGTCTGTACGGAGGGCTACTCGGCGCACAGGAGTTCACGAGCCTGTCCAAACCACTAACCGTCGTGTTGATCGGGCCCCCGGCCAGCGGCAAAACCACTCAAGCAGGGTATCTCAATAAGAAATACGGTCTGCCGGTGCTCTCCATCGAAGACATCGTGACCGAAAGTGGGGCCCCCCGGGGAGAGGCGGCGGCTCTTCATCGGGCCGATCCGGATCTGGACGCCATTCTCAAGAAGCGCCTGATCGTGATGGATGTCGCTCGGGGATTCGTCCTCGACGGCTATCCGGCCACGCGGAGTCAGGCTGACTTCCTGGCCGCCCTCGTTCACGAGCTAACCCGACCTTCGCAGTTGCGAGCCCTTTTCGGGTAGCGGGCCGCGCCAAGTC
>CAYRPT010000183.1:0-7374 GCA_964425895.1 uncultured Solibacteraceae bacterium
CTGCGAAAGGCCACTCTGGACGCCATCCTCAACGCCAACTACATCCGCGCCAGGCTGGAACGCTATTACGTGCTGCCGCATTCGGCGCCCACGATGCACGAATGCGTCTTCAGCGACGAACGCCAGGCACAGCGCGGCGTGCGGACCGGCGACATCGCCAAGCGCCTGATCGACTACGGCTTTCATCCGTACACCGTCAGCTTTCCGCTCATCGTCAAGGGCGCAATGATGATCGAACCCACGGAAACCGAGAGTAAGGCGGAGCTCGATCTCTTCATCGACGCCCTGGTCTCGATCGCGCGCGAGGTGGAGGAAGACCCTGCGCTGGTTACCTCCGCTCCGCACTCCACTCGCGTGAGCCGCGTGGACGAAGTGGGCGCCGCGCGAAAGCCGGTCGTGCGCTGGACGCCCCAGCGGCAGCCGGAAACATCCAACGTGTAGCCGCCGCGCCGCACCTTACCGAGGCTCGCAATTCTGCGTGACACCGCTGGTGGAGCGCGCCGCGAGGCGTGCCACGCCGGCGGTCCTGCCGGCGGCCTGCCTCCATGCGGGCTCGGGCGGGCTGCTCCACGCCCCAACGCGGCCGCCGCCATTGGCCGCTTCCAGTCGCGAGCCTCTCAGCCGAACATCGCCGTCCAGCCCGTTTTCAGCGCCACCATCGCGAGCCAGCAGCCGAAAACTACTCCGAATGCCTTCCCCCACCGCAAGCGCTTGGCGGCTGCGCTGAAGCCCAGGGCGAGCAGCGCCATCACCCAGAACGAGAACACGTCCATCGACGAGGTCATGCCCACGAGCCACGCCGGCGCGTCTCCCCGCCCCACGAACCACCCGACGTTGAATGGCAGCGGGTTCTCGATGTTGAAATCCCGCGGATTGGCGAGCAGAGCCACCAGCGACAGGATCTGGTAGAGGGCGAACGGCAGCCACGCGTAGCACGTCACGCTGAACGCCTGCCGGAACGACGCGCCGGGGCCTCCGGCGATCCTGAACACGAACCGGAGCACGCCGGCGATGAGCAGCAGGACCACCGCCGAGCCGGCCAGCGCGCCGGCATAGGCCATCACGCCCACAAACTTGGTCTGCTGTTCCACGATCTGCCGCCGCGTTTCCGCCGGCAGTTCCTGGATGCGGCGATTCTCGGCCATCTTCTCCTCGAGATAGGAAGCCCAACCCACCTGCCGGGAGAACGTGTGGGTCACCGCCAGCGCCAGTAGGCTGACGAGGATCAGCGGCGCCCAGAACCGCGGCCGGGCGGCCAGGTTCTCGAATACCGCCTTGGGGCTCCAAAACACTCCGGTGATTCGGCCGAGCTCGCCCATCCGGTCGGGATCCGGGGAAGCCGCGGCCATCTGTGCGTTCATGATTCCTCCTTCGCCGTCAGACGGCTCTACTTTACTACGCGCGATGCTCGCCGGCGCTTGCCTTTATCCTTCCCGGTGCGCCGCCTGAAGGGGCCGTCGCCGCCGCGGGTGGCGGCGGGAGCGCCACCGGCTCCAACTTCCGGGCCGGCAGCCGAAAGGGGCCTCTCCCCCGGTGTAAGATCGGGGAAACCCCATGAGCATATCCGAGAGCTTCAGCGAGGCCCTGATTCTGGCGGCGAGCCTGCATCGCGGCCAGCGGCGCAAAGGCCCTGGCGGTGCGCCCTACATTGCTCATCTGCTGTCGGTGGCCGCCACCGTGATCGAGTTCGGCGGATCCGAGGATCAGGCCATTGCCGCCCTGCTCCACGACGCCGTCGAGGACCAGGGCGGCGCGGCCACCCGCGAGGTGATCCGCCGCATGTTCGGCGAACCCGTGGCTCTGATCGTGGATGCCTGCACCGACACCGATGTCGAACCGAAACCCCCTTGGCGCGAGCGCAAGGAGGCGTTCATCGACAGCCTCGCCGCCGCTCCGGCGTCCGCCCTGCTCGTGATCTTGGCCGACAAGCTCCACAACGTTCGGTCAACGTTGCGCGACCTGCGGGAATCAGGAGACGGCGTGTGGACACGGTTTCGCGGCGGCCGGGACGGCACCCTCTGGTACTACCGGGCGATCTCCGATGCGGTGAGGCCGTTGGACGCCGCCACTTCGGCGTTGGGAAGGGAGTTCGCTCTGGCTGTGGCCGAGCTCGAAACCGCTGCCGCGGCGTGCCGGTAACCCCTCCCGCGGTTGCTATATTGAAGGCAGGTCCGTCCGAAACAGAGGCCGGAGCAAGCTTTCGCGAATCTCAATGGCGACGCCGCCCTGGTGGCCAGGGTCCGGGAAGGCGACCCGGCCGCCTTTAACGACCTGGTGAACAAGTACGAAAGGAAGATCTTTCGTCTCGCCAAAAACATCACTAATAATGAGGAGGACGCCGAGGACGTCCTCCAGGAGACGTTCTTGAAGGCGTACTCGCACATCAGCGGCTTTCAGGGCAACTCGAAGTTTTATACGTGGCTGGTACGCATCGCCGTCAACGAAGCGCTGATGAAGCTGCGGAAGCGCCGGTCCGATCGCACGGTGTCGCTCGACGAAGGCGTTGATACGGGTGAGGATTTGGTCGTGCGGGAGATCGCCGTCTGGGATGACGACCCGGAACAGCGCTATTCCCAGGCGGAAATCCGCGCCATCCTCGAGGAGGCCGTAACCAGCCTCAAGCCGGCCTTTCGTGCCGTGTTCGTGCTGCGGGACATCGAGGAGCTCTCCACCGAGGAGACCGCCGCCATGCTGGATCTCTCCATTCCGGCCGTCAAAAGCCGGCTCCTGCGCGCCCGCCTGCAACTGCGGGAGAAGCTGACGCGATTCTTCAAGCGGAAGGGGGATGACGTCTTTGCTTACCTGTAAGGACTTTCTCGGGGCCCTCAACGAGTACCTCGACGAGACCGAGGACGCTGATATCCGGCGCGAGGTGGAGGAACACATCAAGGCGTGCCCGAACTGTTGGGTGGTCTTCAACACGACCCAGAAGACCCTCCAGGTTTTCAAGGGCATCGAGCCGTTGGACATCCCCTCCGAGATCCACGAACGCCTGATGACCCGCTTGCAGAAACGAATGACGCAGCGGCGCGGTGTTCGCCCTTGACGCCCCGTCCGGGCAGCGGTCCGCCGATACAGCGCTCTCCAGGGAACATTCGTGAAAGTTCCCTTCGATCAATGACGTGCGGCTTCTGCGCCAGAGGCGCCCCGCCGCGCGGTTAGCGCCTCACAATACGACGACAGGATGGTAGACGTTGGGCAGGCGGGCCTCGCCGATGGCCACCAGGTCGCCGCTTACCGACATCGCCTTCACCCGCTCGAGCGCCGCGGCCGCGCGGAACGGTGACCCGCGGAAATCCCGGCCCTGCCGGATCTGGGTCTCCGTCAGCCGGTCAACGGTTTGCGACGGCATCTCCGGCAGCAGCCGCGCCGCCGGAATCACGGCCTCGCTCAGACGGCCGGCCTCGGCCAGTTCCATGAGTTCCTCCACGGTTCTCGCCTGGTCGAGCGTGAACTCCGCGGACCGCAGGCGCACCAGGGATTCGAGGAAGGCGCCGCAACCGTACATCCTGCCGAGGTCGTGCGCCAGGCTGCGCAAATAAGTGCCCGCCGAACAGTGCACCTTCAGGCGCGCCCGGGGTCCCTGGTGGCTCAAGAGATCGAGCGAATACACGGTGATCTCGACCGGCTTCAGGTCAACCGGCTGGGCGCGCCGCGCCAGCTTGTAGGCTGGCACCCCACGGATCTTCTTCGCCGAGATCGGGGGCGGGGTCTGCTCGAAGGTCCCGCGAAAACGGTCCAGCAGAGGCGCAAGCCTGTCTTCGTCGAGCTCGGCCGGCTCCCTCTTCTCGCCGGCGGACTCGCCCTCGGCGTCGTAGGAGTCGGTCGCCCAGCCGAAATGAACCACTGCGTCGTAGACTTTGTCGCTGGCGGCGTAGAACTGCGCCAGGCGGGTGGCCCGTCCGACCACCAGCGGTAATACGCCCGTGGCCCCCGGGTCAAGCGTGCCGAGGTGTCCCACCTTCTTGATCTGGCCGATCTTCCGGATCTTGTTGACGACGTCGTGGGAGGTCCACCCTTGCGCTTTGTTCACTACAATGACGCCGTTCATGCAACCTCTCACTCTAACATCGGGAGCATTAGGCGATAATGAGTGCCGATGCGATTGGAAACCCGATCCACTTCCCGCCCGGGGGGCCGCGGCGCCGCTCTGGCGGGGCTCGCCGCGCTGTGCGTCACGCTGGCGCAATGCAGCCGCGAATCGGTCTATGACGTGGTGGTCTACGGAGGCACCTCCGCCGGGGTGAGCGCCGCCGTGCAGGCGCGCCGCATGGGGAAGTCTGTTGTGCTCACCGGACCCGACCGCCATCTCGGCGGAATGTCGAGCGGCGGCCTCGGCTGGACCGACTCGGGGCGCAAGGAGGTGATCGGCGGCATCGCCCGCGAGTTCTATCACCGCATCTGGCGCCACTATGACCGGCCGGACTCGTGGCGTTGGGAGACGCGCGAAGAGTACGGCAACCGCGGCCAGGGGACGCCCGCCATCGACGGCGCCCAGCGCACGATGTGGATCTTTGAGCCCCACGCGGCCGAACAGGTGTTCGAGGACCTGATCCGGGAGCACAAGATCGAGGTGCACCGCGACGAATGGCTCGACCGCGCCCGGGGTGTTGAAGTCAGCGGCGGCCGGATCCGTGCCATCACCATGCTCAGCGGCCGGCGCTACCGGGGACGGATGTTTGTCGACGCCACCTACGAAGGGGATCTGATGGCCGCGGCGGGCGTCAGCTACCACGTGGGGCGCGAAGCGAACTCCGTCTACGGGGAAACCTTCAATGGCGTGCAGAAGGATGTGCGTCATCACGGCCACTTCTTTCCGCCGGGAATCAGCCCCTTCGTTGTCCCGGGCGACCGTTCGAGCGGGCTTCTGCCCCGCGCCCACGGCGGCGACCCGGGCGAGAACGGACAAGGGGACGCGCGCATCCAGGCCTACTGCTATCGCATGTGCCTCACCAAGGTGCCCGAAAACCGTGTCCCATTCGAGCGGCCGGAAGGCTACGATCCCGGCCAGTACGAGCTGCTCGTCCGGGCGCTCGACGCCGGCTGGGACGAGGTGTTCGCCAAGTTCGATCCGATTCCGAACAGGAAGACCGATACGAACAACCACGGGCCGTTCAGCACCGACAACATCGGGATGAACTATGACTATCCCGAGGCCGGTTACGAGCGCCGGCGCGAGATTTTGCGCGAGCACGAGCAGTATCAGAAGGGTTGGCTGTACTTTCTGGCGAATGACCTTCGGGTTCCCGCGAAAATCCGGGCGGAAATGAGCCAGTGGGGACTGGCCAGGGACGAGTTCCCCCACAACGGAAACTGGCCCCACCAGATTTACGTGCGAGAATCACGGCGCATGATCGGACGCTACGTCATGACGGAACAGGATTGCCTGAGCACCCGCGAAACCCCGGAATCGGTGGGTATGGGCTCCTATACGATGGACTCGCACAACGTGCAGCGGTACGTTACCCCGGAAGGGTTCGTGCAGAATGAGGGGGATGTCGGGGTGGAGCTGCCGCGTCCGTACAAGGTGTCCTACGGGTCGTTGGTCCCCTGCCGGGGCGAGGTGGAGAATCTGCTTGTCCCTGTGTGCCTCTCCTCGTCCCACATCGCCTACGGCTCGGTGCGGATGGAGCCCGTTTTCCTGATCCTCGGACAGTCCGCCGCCACCGCCGCCGCGATCGCCATCGACGATCGGCTGGCCGTGCAGGATGTCAGCTACATCCGCCTCCGCGAGCGTTTGCTCGCCGACGGCCAGGTGCTCGAGCAATAAGGAGCCGCCCGCTTAGCCCGTCTGGTTCACCTGGTCCGCCGCTTCGCTCTCTTTCGGCTTGTCCTTCTTCGGCTTTTTGGCCTTCAGCGGGGCGATGATGATATGCGCGTTGCGGCCTTCCATGCGTGGGAGGCCTTCCACCTCGCCGTGTTCCGCCAGATCTTTGGAGAAACGCATCAGCAGGTTCTTGCCGATGTCCACGTGCGCGATTTCCCGGCCCCGGAACTGCACCACGGCCTTGACCCGGTTCCCTTCACCCAGGAAACGCAGCGCATGGTTCTTCTTGAACTCGTAGTCGTGGTCGTCCGTGTTCGGGCGGAACTTGATTTCCTTTACCTGAATGACGTGCTGCTTCTTCTTGGCCTCATTCTGCTTCTTCTTCTGCTCGTACTGCCATTGGCCGTAATCCATGGCCTTGGCCACGGGCGGCACCGCCGTCGGCGCGACGAGGATCAAATCGAGACCAAGATCCCTGGCTTTCCGGATCGCGGCGGGCGTGGGCAAAACCTCGACTTCGCCGTCGGGAAAGACGGCCCGGACCTCCCGGGCGCGGATATTCTCATTGACGTTTTCACGGATTCGAGGCCGGATCGGCCTCCTGTTGGCAAATCTTCTGGATGGAAACATTAACTCTACTTAACCGAACAGTGCCGCGCGCAGCGGCGGGATCCCCTTTCCGATGATGGAACGTGATCGAGCGGCGGTTGACGGTGGCGACCCACTGCGCCCGCGTACCGATCTCGGTTCCTTCCCAATGCCCCCAGTGTAGACGCAATGCCGGGCAATGTCTAGCCTTGAAATGACGCGCTATGGCGGGCAAGTGTTCTTCGGCGCCGCCCGCCCGCGCAATTTCCCTGCGAATCCAGATGACGAATCCGCCCGCCGGGATTCAGCCGAAACCGCGAAACTCAGCCCATGCGAAGGACGGCCACGGGGAGCCGGGCGGCGGGCGCCGGCTGTTCCGTGACGACGCGGCACGCCGATGCGATGCGGCCACGGATCTTCACGTCCGGGCCGACAGTCAATTCCCCATTAGCCCAGACGGAAACCGGAGCTCCACTCCGTACTCCGCGCACCCCCGATTCGAGGCGCATCATTTGGCGGCAACACAGATCCCGCTGGAAAACGCATCCTGGTCCGAGACTCATGTCGCCGCCCGATGTGAGCGTTCCGCGGCTCACGCAGTGCGCGCCCAGCGCGACCGAGCCACCGGCCCGCAGGTCCGCCTCGATCAGGCTCCCGTCGAAGCAGCGGATGCTTCCGGTCACACGGAACGGACGCTTCAGGATCACCGGGCGCTGAAGACGCAGATCGCCGTGATACAGCCAGCCCCCCGAGCCGTCGGGCCGCAGACGCGAGATCTCGATGCCGGCGGCGAACAACATGGCGGCCGAGAACGGCTCCCCCGGCGGCGGCAGGACCACGCACCGCCCTGTGTCCCCTGCCCGTCGCACCGGTTTCCCGACCGCAACCTCCGTGGCGCTTGTCGCCACCAACGGCGCCAGCAGGTCGCGTCCGGACGCACCCGGCCCGAGCCGGATCGAAGCCTCCGACCGGGCTTCTCCGTGAACCCGGGAACCGGCGCGCAACTCCATTGAGCCGTT
>CAYRPT010000184.1:0-7349 GCA_964425895.1 uncultured Solibacteraceae bacterium
GTTCGGGGCCTGTGCCCCGTTGAACCCCGCCTATCGAGAAGAGGAGTACCGTTTCTACCTCTCCGACCTGCGGCCGGACGCCGTGATCGTGCAGGCGGAGCGGGACCACCCGGTGCTCGCGGCCGCCGCCGCGCTGGAGATACCCGTACTGCGGATCGAGCCGCTGCGCAGCGAGCCGGCCGGCGTTTTTCGGATCACCGGCGGCCCGTCCTCCCAGGGCGCGGGCCGCGATGGACAGGGCGCCAGGCGGGCCGCGCTGTTGCTGCACACCTCAGGGACCACGTCGCGTCCCAAGCTGGTCCCGCTGACGGAAGCCAACCTGGTTGCGTCCGCGGGCAACGTCGCCCGGGTTCTCGAACTGACGCCCACGGACTGCTGCCTGAACGTGATGCCGCTGTTCCATATTCACGGGCTCGTCGCCGCGCTGCTCGCGTCGCTTCGCGCCGGGGGCGCCGTGGTCTGTTGTCCGGGTTTTCAGGCTCCGCGTTTTCTCTCGTGGCTTGCGGAAACCGAAGCCACCTGGTGCACGGCAGTTCCCACGATCCACCAGAGCGTGCTGGACCGGGTGCGGAAAGACCGGGGCGCCACGCGGAATCCGCGGCTGCGGTTCTTCCGTTCCTCGTCGGCGGCGTTGGCGCCGGCGGTGATGGCCGGGTTGGAAGACGTCTTTTCGGTGCCGGTCGTCGAGGCGTACGGCATGACCGAGGCGGCCCACCAGGTGGCATCGAACCCGCTTCCGCCGGGCGTCAGAAAAGCCGGCTCCGTAGGTGTTCCCGCCGGCCCGGAGATCGCTATCCTCAACGCGCGAGGGGAGACGCTGGGTTGGGGCCAAGCAGGCGAAGTCGGGATCCGCGGCGCAAATGTGACGCCGGGCTACGAGGACAATCTCGAGGCGAACGCGGCATCATTTCAAAACGGGTGGTTCCGGACGGGCGACGAAGGCCGGTTCGACGACGACGGCTATCTTGTCCTGACGGGACGGCTCAAGGAGATGATCAACCGGGGCGGCGAGAAGATCGCGCCGCGGGAAATCGATGAGGCGCTGCTACGGCACCCGCGCATCGTTCAGGCGGTCGCGTTTGCGGTTCCGGATGCGCGGCTGGGAGAGAGGGTAGCCGCGGCGGTGGTAGTGGACGAATCCGAAGGCGTGACCGAGCGCGAGTTGCGGCGGCACACCGGCGAGCTCCTCGCGGACTTCAAGGTCCCCGAGCGAATCCTGATCGTGCCGGAGATACCGAAGGGCCCCACGGGGAAGATCCAACGCGTCGGCCTGGCGCGGCGGTTGGGACTGGACCGCCTGGAGTCGGACGGGGCGGCGGGAGGCGGACTTCCGGACTCTCCGCCGGTCGACGTAGAGAGCGAGGTGCGCATCCGCCGGCTCTTTCAGGACGTGCTCGAGGTCGAGGCGGCCGGGCCGGACACGGGTTTTTTTGCGTCGGGCGGGGACTCCGTACTCGCCACCGTCTTACTGGCGAGGTTGCGGGCCGAGTGCGGGGCGGATGTCTCGTACCAGGAGTTCCTGGAGGCGCCTACGCCCCGAGGCCTGGCGGCGCTCGCGCAGGGGGCGGCTCGGGGTGAAGCGACACGGGCGAGCGAATCGTTGATGCTGGTGCAGCGCGGCCGCCTCGACGAGGTGCTCTTCTGCGTTCCGGGAGCCTTCGGCGAAGCCGCTGGTTTCGGGCGTCTGGGGCGCCATCTCGGGCCGGATTGGACGCTCTACCTGTTCGATGCGCGCTCGGTGGCGCGGGGGTCCGGCGGCTTCTCGGTCGAGGAACTGGCCGGCCGCTTGGCGGACGGTATCGCCGCGGTGCGGCCCGAAGGCCCCTGTGTGTTGGCCGGCGCCTGTTTCGGCGGCCTGGTGGCGTACGAGGCCGCGCGCATGCTACGGGCGAACGGCCGCGAGATCGGGGCGCTCATCCTCCTGGACAGCTTCAATCCGAGGTGGGCGGCGGACCTCAGCTCCGGAGCCCGCTGTGTCTCGCGCGGTACTTACGCCGCGATGCGGCTCGGCTATCACATCCGGAACCTGGCGGTCCGGCCGCCGTGGCGATGGCGGGCGTACCTGGGGCCCCGGTTCGCGATGCTTCGCCGGAGGGTCGCTGAGGAGCGCGACCTTGCCCGCTATCGCGAACTCCTCGCGGCAGGCCGGGGCATACCATCAGAGCTGAACGGCTTGCAGTTCGCCAGTTGGGAGGCGGCGCGGAGATACCGCCCCGGCCCCTACGACGGGCCGTTGACGCTGGTGCAGGCCAGTGAACCGCGAGAAGGCGGCAACTCCTGTCCGCTGATGGGGTGGGACCGCCTGGCCGCCGGTCCCGCGAGGAAGTTCCGTGTCGCCGGCAGTCATGTGTCAATCCTTCGGGAGCCCTCGGTGAAGCAGGTGGCCAAGCGGCTGCGCGAAGCGCTATCGAACGGCGGGGCGGCGCCCGACGGCACGCCGCGCGGATGACAAAGCCGAAGCCGGGGCGAGGGCCGTAAGGGGCGGCGCTCCCGGCGGTCCCCGTTCCTCAGCTATACCGGAACCAGGTGAACTCGGACGCCTCTATGCCGACCAGGTACCTGGCGCCTGTTCGGGTGCAGTGCCGCACAAGTCCGCCGCGGTTCCAGCCCATCGGCTGGACCCGAAGACTAACGAGACTGCCGCGGGGAATAGGATCCATGACATCGATGCCCATCCCGGCGCCGGAGAGATCGCGGACCCTGCCGCGCGTGGTCACAGCATGTCCCTGACCGTCGTCCCACGTTGCCGACACCCGGGCGTCCACCCGCTGGCGGGCGGATCTTCGGGCATCTTTGGTTCGGATCAATCGATCGGTTCCTCCTGCTCAGATTGTAAGGGGAAACACCGACCCGCCAGCCGGTGAAGGCACCGAGACGCACTCCTAGTGGTACCGCTGCGCCGGGTACTGGAACCGGGAAGATCCGAACGAATCGCCGCTCAGCGCCAGCCTATTCCCGCCCCATGACCCGGTCGTAGTGATGCGCGGCGTGAGTTGTGCCCAGAGACTCGTTGTAGAGGCTGGTAAGCCCCAGCAGTTCACGAAGGTCTTCGAGGAAGGCTTGATACTTCTTGAGTTGTTCGGCGGAGGCGGGCCTCCGGGAACCATTCGCCGTGGTCCAGACGGTTTGGTAGCCAAGGCTGGTGAGGCGGGCGAGCTGATTGCCGATGACGAACCCGGACCGGCGAATCTCCGGGCCGGACTGGGAGTTCTCCACGAGCGCGGCGCAGCCGTCCCGCCTCGCCAACACGCTCTCCGGCTCCCGTTCCTCCACGCTGAATCCGGCCTCGCGGAGCATCGAAACGCGCTGGTCGAACGTATAAGTGACCGGTTTGCGGCGTCGAAAAAACATATGGAAAATCTATTGTACAGCGGCGACCCGCCGCTGAGGCTGCGCTCGAAGGCGCCCGGCACCCCAAACTCACGCCGAGGTTTCGGCGGCCATCGGCCGGGTCATGTAGGCGTCAAACACTTCGGCGGCCGGTCCTTCCATTTGGACCTTCCCCTTCTCAATCCACAAACCCCGGTCGCAAAGCTCGTGCAGCGTGGTCGGCACGTGCGAGACGCAAAGCAGGATGGTGCCCCGATCCCGCAACTCGAAGATACGGCGATGGCACTTCTGCTGGAAATCCTTGTCGCCCACCGCGAGCACCTCGTCCAACAACAGAATGTCCGGCTCGACGTGTACGGCGATGGAGAAGGCCAGCCGGAGGATCATACCCGCGGAATAGGTACGGAGCGGCTCGCGGACAAAGTCTTTGAGCTCGGCGAAGTCGACGATCTGGTCCTGCGCCCGCTCGGTTTCCTTGCGGGTGAGCCCGCACAGGGCGGCGTTCATTCGCAGGTTCTCGATGCCGGTGAGGTCCGGGTGGAAGCCCGCGCCCAGCTCGAGCAAAGCCATCAGGCGGCCGTCGACGCTGACGGTACCGCTTTCCGGAACCGTCAAGCCCGCCACCAGATTCAGCAAGGTGCTCTTGCCGGCGCCGTTGTGCCCCACGATGCCCAGCGACTGTCCATTACGCACATCGAAGCTCACGTCGGTCAGCGCGTGAACATCTCCCTGATCGCCTCGCCGGCGTCCGAGCAGCGAGTCGAAAAAGAACTTGACCACAAACTGGCGCGACTGGCGGCTGAAGGTTTTCGAGACGTTCCGGAAGGTGACGTGGGCCATGGGATCACAGATAGTCGGCGAAGTTCCGTTTCAAGCGGCGGAAGACCACGATTCCTATCAGCAGGAAGGTGAACGAGACCAACGGCAGTTTGAAGAGCAACGGTCCGGGAGGCATTACGCCGTCCAGCATCACCGCCCGGATGGCCAGCACCACCGCGGCGATCGGGTTGTACTGGTAAATCGATCGATACTCCTGGGGAATCATCGAAAATGTGTAGAAAATAGGGACGAGCCAGAATAATACCGTATTGAACGACTCCACCAGATAGCGAGTATCCCGGAAGTACACGTCCAGCGCGGAGGTCAGCAGGCTGAGTCCGCAGACGAAGATGATCTCCAGGCCGAATAGCACCGGCAACAAGAGCCAGTACTTGTTGACGCCGTAGCCCGCGTGCAGCACCAGGATCACCAGCAGCAGAATCTGAATCAGGAAATGGAGGCTGTTGGCGAGCACCGTGGCGATCGGCAGCAGCTCACGCGGAATCGGCACCCGCTTGACCAGCCCGGCGTTGCCGAAGATGGACACCGTCGCCGTCAGCCAGCCCAGCGAAAAGAAGTTGTACACGACGATTCCGGATAGCACGAGCAGGTAGAAGTCCTTGATGCCCTCCGGCCGGAACATCACCATGACGACAAAGGAAAGAACAGACATCATGACGATCGGGTTCAACAGTGACCAGAGGAATCCCAGCGACATGTTCCGGTAGCGGATCGTGAAATCGCGGAGGACCAGATTGGTCAGGATGAAGCCAATGTTGCGATGATACATGGCGCGATGCGGTTCATCGCTCCTTATGGTACCAATTGCGTAAAATGCCCCGCACCCCGGGAGTATACGGTCAGGCGGCTTTCCGGTCGTCGGCTTGGGCCGTGGGCCGCGCTGCGCCGGCCGTTTCGGAATTCCGGCGCCGGTCGCGCAGCAGTGAGAGGAGCACCGAGCCGGCGAGCACGCCGGCGATGATCCCGAGGGACCAGCCGATGGGGAACTTCCCGCCGAACGCGTTATTCAACCACGCCATTTTCAACCCCACGAACACGAGGACCAGACCGAGCCCGTATTTGAGCAACCGGAACCGTTCCACCGCGCCCGCCAGCAGGAAATAGAGAGAGCGCAAGCCAAGGATGGCGAAGATGTTGGATGTGAAGACCAGGAACGGCTCACGGGTCAATGCGAAGATCGCCGGCACCGAATCGACCGCGAAGACGACGTCGGAGAACTCGATCAGCAGAAGCGCCAGCAGCAGCGGTGTGGCGTGCAGGACGCCCCGGCTGCGCACGAAGAACCGCTGGCCGTGGAACTCCGTCACCACCGGCACATACCTCCGAAACAGGCGCAACGCCGGGTTCTTCCCGGGATCCGCCGCCTCATTGCGGACGGCCAGCATCTTGATGCCGGTCAGAATCAGAAACGCGCCGAAGACCACGATCACCCAGTGATACTTGAGCAGCGCCGCTCCCAGGGCGATGAAGATCGCGCGAAATATCAGGGCGCCGAGGATGCCGTAAAAAAGGACCCGGTGCTGGTAAGCGGGCGGCACGCCGAAGTAACGAAAGATGACGACGAAGACAAAGATGTTGTCGATCGAGAGGGATTTCTCCACCAGGTAGCCGGCCAGAAACTCCAGCCCGACCTGGCGGGCCGCGGCTTGGGGGTTGAAGCCGGGGATCGCCGCCAGATCAGGCCGGGCGGGAAAGCTGGCGCGGGCATACTCATATAACCCGTAATTGAAGAGGAGCGCGAGCAATACCCAGACTGCGCTCCAGACGCCAGCCTCCCGAAACGAGACCGCATGGGCCCGCCGGTGAAACACTCCGAGATCGAGCGCGAGAAGCAGCAATACGAAGGCGATGAACCCGGCGTAGAGATGCCAGTAGCCCGAAACTGGAAACAGTGGTTGCGCTTCGGTCACGGCGAGTCGTCAGTCGAAATCGAACAGGTCGCCCAGGAACGACTTTTTGCGGTTCGGTTTGTGCTCCCGCCGGTAGTCGTAGCGCTCGTCTCGATCGTCATCGCGAGACGAGCTGGCGGAGACGGGAACCTCGGCCATTGCGCGGGCGATAATCTTGTCGAGTTCGCCGCGATCCAGCCAGACCCCGCGGCATTGGGGGCAGTAGTCGATCTCAACGCCTTGCCTCTCGGCAACGCGGAGCTCCGTCATGGCACAAACGGGACAGTTCATTGGCGTACCTCGCATTCGCAGTTTGTCTGGATGAACCGGGTCTTGATCCAAGGCGGAGGGCGCCTTTGCCGGCCGACCGGATTCGCGTCCAAAGCGAACCGTCTTGACGATCGCGCCGGACCCTGGGAGGCAGGATGATCTACTCCCCCAGAGCCGCCGGAGGCATTGCCTCCAGACGTCTCTTACATCCTCATCCTACAGGAAGGAACCAAGACAAACAATAAGAAAAGACGCCGCCGGAACAACGGTATTCTCTATAGGTTACGGTGAGACAGGACCCCGCCGTCCCGTAGCCCTTGCGGCGAAGGGTGTAGACTCAAAATTAGAAGCTGGGTCGCCACGACTGGTCCCTGCGTTCCGGAATGCGGCCAACTCCGGGGGCGGTGTACTTTTCTCGGGCGAATGGGCTCCCGTCTTGGGTGAACGGGCTCCCGGCGGAGCCCCGAAAGGAGATTTGTGATGAGAGCCGAATGGGTGAACAAGCGGCGCGGTCATCCGGTCCGCACGCAGATGCACTATGCGCGGGCGGGCATCGTGACGGAGGAAATGGAGTACGTCGCGCGGCGGGAGAGGCTCGATCCCGATCTCGTTCGCGGCGAGGTGGCCCGCGGGCGCATGATCCTTCCGGCTAATGTCCATCACACCAACCTCGAGCCGATGGCGATTGGGATCGCGGCCACGTGCAAGATCAACGCCAACATCGGGAACTCGGCGACCGCTTCCAACATTGAGGGCGAGCTCGAGAAATTGCGCTACGCCATCCGCTTCGGCGCCGATACCGTGATGGACCTGTCCACGGGCGGCGATATCCCCGAGATCCGCCGTGCCATTCTCGCCAACTCCCCCGTCCCGGTGGGCACCGTTCCGATTTACGAAGCGCTGACGCGGGTCCGCCGGGTGGAGGATATCACCCCGGATCTCATGCTGGAAGTGATCGAGGAACAAGCCGAGCAGGGTGTCGACTACATGACGGTCCACGCCGGCGTTCTGCTGCGCTAT
>CAYRPT010000185.1:0-7286 GCA_964425895.1 uncultured Solibacteraceae bacterium
TGGCGCGGGTGATTGACGAGATCCTCCCGCTCGATCCGGTGCGCGATGTCGTCTTCCGGTTCCCCTTGGCTGCCGGACCCGAGTTCCACCTTCTCTACGAACGCGGTCAGGTGCGGAGCAAGACGCTGGACGGCGAGACGTGGCGGGTGGAAGCGACTGTACCGGAGTCCGTCGCGGATCGTTTACGCCGGTTCCTGGAGCGGCGAAAGCCCGAGCAGAGATGACAAATCCGATACGGAAGATACAGTATAGTTAGAAGTCCGAATGAATCTTCCGAATCTCCTGACGCTGCTGCGGATCTTCTTCGTACCCTTGCTGGTGGCCGTACTCGTTCAGGAGAATCTGTGGCTGGACATCGGGGGAGTTGCAGTCACGAACGAATTCCTGGCGCTGGCGATCTTTCTGGCCGCCGCACTCACCGATCTACTGGATGGGTATCTGGCAAGGCGATGGGGCCAGATCACAACGGTGGGTACCTTACTGGATCCGATTGCCGATAAGCTGCTGATTTCGGCGGCAATGATCTCGCTGGTTCAGGTACGGCTGATGCCAGGGTGGATGGCCGTGATCATCGTGGGGCGGGAGTTCGCGGTCACGGGCCTGCGCAGTATCGCCGCGGCGGAGGGTTACACCATCAAGGCGAGCGACTTGGGGAAGACGAAGATGGTCTCCCAGGTGGTGGCGATTTCCTTGATTCTGATCAGCGTCCACTGGGCGGAGCTGAGGCCGGCGGCTGACATCTGGCTGTGGTGCGTGGTGGCGTTCGCCGTGGCGTCCGCGGCGGACTACTTCGCCAAGTTCTGGCGCCGCGTGGACGACAGCGTGAAGCGCCGGCGTCGCCGTGAGTTGCTGGCGATGGAGCGGCGGCAGCGCCTCGAGAGGCTCGAGAAGCGGCGGCACGCGCATTGAGCGGGCCGAGCGTGCGACCGAGGTCCCCGTCAGCGAGGCCGAACCGCCGGTGATGGTCAGGATTGGGGGTCTCCGATGCCGTTATCGGGGTTCACTTCCGGTCCGGCGCTGGAGAGGCCCCCGGACGGATTGGATCGCGGTGGCGGGGCGATGTCGGTGTTTTCCGGCGAGAGGCTGACGATGCGAATCTGCCCCCGGGGGCCGACGGCCGCGGCGGGGCCGCCATTCACGGACAACTCCAGTCCCCCGGCGTTGCCCACGCGCATGGTGGCTCCCTCAAGTCCGCTGAAGCGCCGGGAGTCGCCGGGCTGGAGGACGCCGACGAAAAGGGTTTCGTCGCGGCTGCGAACGCGCACCCAGGTCTCCTCGCGGGCCGAAATCTCGAACCAGAGCGGTCCCTCGGAAGGTGGGAGCGCCGTCGCGGCGGCTTCCGCCGGAGGCGGCACCGGGGTCTCCGCCGTCGACGGACTGGGCGCTTCGGCACCGGCGTCGTCCGGCGGGAGGGCCGGTTCCCTGGCCGGCTCGGTGACGCCTGGTGGCCCGGCGGAGCCTTCCGGCAACGGCAGAACCGGCGCGCCGGTTTGCTTTTGAAGCCACAGGGAGTAGACGACCGCGCAGATGGCGATGACTCCCGCCAGCGTGAGCACCGCGCCCAGCAGCCGGCTTCGGGGGCGCCTGCCGCCCTCAACGACGTGGGTCACGGGCGGCAAGGAGGCATCGAGGGTTCTCGGGCTCAGATCAGGTGTTTCCGCGGGCGCTACCTCGGAGAGCCAGCGATCGAGCTCCGTCTCGATCTCGGGCATCGGAATAGCCAAAGCGTGGGCGTACTGGCGAACGAAGCTACGGGCGAAAAAACCGCCTGGAAGCTGATTGAGGTCGCCGCCTTCGATGGCCTCGATATACCGCGCGGGAATGCGGGTTTCGGCCGAGATAGCGCTGATTTCGAGCCCCTGCCGTTCCCTCTCCCGGCGGAGCATTTCCCCTAATCCAGGCATAGCGACCTTGACCGTTCCGCTCCCCCCACAGCACGCCCGCGACGCGATTCCTCCGGACGCATGGCTATAATACAACAGTCAGTGAGTTCCGAGCGGCGCGCGCCCGTCAGTGTCATCGTGGTGAACTGGAATCGCCGCGATTTGCTGCGAGCTTGCCTGGCCAGCCTCGAAGGGCAGACGGTGAGCGGGTTCGAGGTGGTGGTGGTCGACAACGGCTCCACCGACGGATCCGCGGCCATGGCCGAACGGGAGTTCGGCTCGGGGGGGCGTTTCGAGCTGAAGCTCGTCTGCAATGAGCGGAACCTTGGTTTCTGTGCGGGGAACAACCAGGGCATACAAGCGAGCGGGGCGCCGTTGGTGGCGGTGCTCAACAACGACGCCGAGGCGGGCGCCCGCTGGATCGAGTCCCTGGCCGGTGTTTTTGACGACACCAGCGTGGGGATGGCCGCGTCGAAGATTGTGGTATGGGAAGATCCGGGGCGGATCGACAAGGCCGGGCACTTGATCTACCCGGACGGACAGAACCGGGGCCGCGGGAGCGGACAGCGTGACCGCGGCCAGTTCGACTCGATCGAGGAGGTTCTATGGCCCGATGGCTGCGCGGCCATGTACCGGCGGGCCATGTTGGACGAGATCGGCGGTTTCGATGAGGATCTCTTCGCCTATGGAGACGACGCGGAACTCGGGATGCGGGCTCGCATCGCAGGCTGGCGATGCTTGTACGTTCCGGAAGCCGTGGTGCGGCACCATCGGGGCGCTACCTTCGGGCTGGGTTCTCCCCGCCGGATCGAGCTTATCGAACGGAACCGGGTGCTCCTGGCGGCGAAACTTTTCCCCTGGAGCCTGCTGTGGCTAAACGGCGCGTACTACCTGGCAAGAATCACGGCCGGAGTGCTCGCCTCGATCCGGCAGCGGGGCGAAGCGAGGCGGTTCGTGGGCCTGAAGGGCAGGGCTACCCTCGCCCTGGCGATGATCCGGGGCGACCTGGCGGCACTCCGGCTGTTGCCCCGTTTCCTGCGGAAACGAAAGGAGTTGCGGCGGATTCGCAGGTTGAGTTCCCGGCAGATCAAGGCGCTGGTCATGCGCCACCGGATCTCGCTCAAGGAATTGTCGGAGGAAGCTATCTGAGCGCGGCGCCGGAGGCGGCGGCGGAACCTGTAACCGACAGTCTTCCGCCAGGTAGCGGCGACACCTGCCCGGCGTGCGGCAGCGCGGAAGGCGGGCTGATGTTTTACGCCGGCGACCGGCTGTACGCGACCACCGCGAAGAGGTTTGCCGTCGTCGAGTGCCGGACGTGCCGGCTCATCCGGTTGTCGCCGAGACCGGCGCCGTCGGAGAGGCCGGGGCACTATCCGGAAGAATACTGGCATGTGCCGGAGGAAGAGTCCGGCGGTCAGGTTCTGGAGGCCGGCTCGCGCCTGCTGCTGCGCGATCACGTCCGATTCGTGGAAAAGGCGCTGGAGCGGGCTGGTGTAAAGGGGCCCGTGATTGACGTCGGTTGCGGCGGCGGTCTGTTTCTCAAGGTCCTGCGCGAGAGAGGCCACCAGGGGATCGGGCTGGACTTCTCGCTGAGCGCGGCGCGCGCCGCCTGGGAGGTCAACGAAGTTCCCACCGTTTGCGGCACGTTGACCTCCGCGCCGTGGCCGGACGGCAGTGCGGCGGCGGTGACGATGTTCCACGTCCTACAGCATCTTTATGAGCCCGCAAGCTACCTGGAAGCGGCCCACCGCCTCTTGCAGCCCGGAGGCTGCCTCATCGTCCAGGTACCCAATGCCGCTTCCTGGCAGTTCCTTCTGCTGGGCGAAAACTGGCGGGGGCTCGACGTGCCGCGCCACATTTGGAACTTTCGGGTGCGGGATCTGGAAATACTCCTTGACCGCAACGGTTTTGAGGTGGTCCGAACGAAGCATTTCTGTCTGCGCGACAACGCCGCTTTCCTGGCCACGAG
This sequence comes from uncultured Solibacteraceae bacterium, assembly GCA_964425895.1. GTDB lineage: Bacteria > Acidobacteriota > Terriglobia > Bryobacterales > Bryobacteraceae > CAYRPT01. The sequence continues at coordinate 3,853 of CAYRPT010000185.1, forward strand.
CCTGGCGCCAGGGCTGGACCCAGCCGTGCGCCGGATACGAGGGGTGGCTGAGACCAAAGGCTGGAAGATCGTGAAGGACGGTCTCTATGCCGCGCTGACCCTATTGAGCCTGCCCTTCGCGATCGTGGAAGCGGCCTGCTTCGCCGGCGGCACCGTGATGGTGGAGGCTCGCAAGAAGCCGTGAGATCACGGATTCGCGGTTTCGCCCTGCTCACGGTTCTGGAATGGAGCGCGTCCCCGCTGGCGGCATCGTTCTCCGGCGCCACGGCGCTGGAGTACGCGGCCAAGGCGGCCGCGATCGGTCCGCGGTATCCCGGCTCGGCCGGGCATCGCGAGATCCAGGGCTGTATCCGTGCGGAGCTGAAGAAGCTCGGGTGCGACGTGCACGAGGATGTCTTTGTCGCCGACACGCCGCTCGGCCCGATCCGCATGGCGAACCTGATCACCCGATTCGGCGGGCGCTCGGGGCGAGCGGTCGTCTACTCGGGACATTACGACACGAAGTATCTGCCGGGGATTCGCTTCGTCGGGGCGAACGACGGCGGTTCTTCGACCGGGCTGCTGCTCGAACTGGCGCGGGTACTGGTGGGGAAGCCGCGGGTGCACGATGTATACCTCGTTTGGTTCGACGGCGAGGAAGCGCTCGGCGAGTGGTCGGAAAAGGACGGGCTCCACGGCAGCCGCCACCTGGCCGCCAGGTGGAAGAAAGACGGCACGCTGGCAAAGGTGCTCGCCCTGGTGAACGTCGACATGACCGGCGACCGCGATCTGCGGATGCTGCGGGAGTATTATTCGACGCCGTCGCTCGCCGGGATGATACGGGACGCGGCGGACCAGCTTGGCTACGGACGTCACTTCTCCGGACCGCCCGGAGCGGTGGAGGACGACCACGTACCGTTTCTGCGGCTGGGTGTGCCCGCGGCCGACCTGATCGACTTCGATTACGGACCCGGGAACCGGTACTGGCATACCGAGGAAGACACGATCGACAAGCTCAGCGCCGACAGCCTTCGCGTGGTGGGGGAGGTACTGCTCAAGGTTTTGAAGGCGCTGGAGTCCCAGCCGCCGCGCTGAATCCCGGGCGGCTGGGGAGGCGTTCCTCGTTCGTGAGGGTGATGGACCGGATCTTCCAGACTCCTTCCTCGGCCACCACCGTGAGTTGTCCCGAGAAACGGCTCAGGCGGTTGTGCACGTGTCCCCAGTGCGCGACGGCCCCGGCGACTGTCCAAAGCGCGTTCGTCTCAAACAGGTAGGGTGACGTGCGCAGTGAGCCGGCCGCGTCGAGCGTCACGCCGCTGACCTTGACCATCGCCCCACCGGTCCGTTCGACTTCAAGTGCGCGGCGAACCTGTAGATACGCTTCGATGAGGAAGTCGCCGGTGATCCCGCGGCCCAGCGCTTCGTAGATCTCCTCGTCGGTCGGGCAGTCGTAGGCGCGGTAGACATTCTCGAGCAGTGCCGAGAGGATGGCGCTCGCTTCGGCCTCATCCGGCACCGCCGAGCGCCTCGCCGTAAAGGCCCAGGAAGCGATGCCGGCGAGGGCGAACGAGGCGGCGAGCCACGACCGCGACACCGGGCGCCGGCGGCGGATTCGCCATCCGGAGACGGCGGCGGCGGCGATCAGCAGCAGCAGCGCCGATCCGCCGATCCACGGGATGATCATTTCCCAGGCGCCGGCGGGCGGCGGGGGGGCGGCCGGAGCCGGCTCCGGCGTGTCCGGCGCCGGGCGCTGCCACGTGAGCTCGTTTTGTCCGGGACGGAGGACGGCGGGCGTCATGGTGAAGTCCTCGGTGACCGCGGCTGACAGGCGTTCGAGCGGCGGCGGGTAGTAATCCCAACGAAGCCCGGCGGTGCGGGGCCAACCGGCGCGGCGGACGCGGTAGACGACGCCGAGCGTCGAGGACCGGACGTGTGCGGGTGGCGGCGCCTCAATGACCTCAGTCGCGCGGAGACGGCGCTCGAGAAACTGGCAGCGGTCAAGAGGAGCCTGCGCCGGTTCGCCATCGATGGTCAGCCGCCATCTCCCGTCGAGCGCCGAGGCGATTTGCGATGGCAGCTTCCGCGGATCGATCCGGGCGATACCGAAGTCGGCCGGACGGCCGACGATCTCTACGCGCACTTCGTAGCGCCCGACGTGCAGGAAAACGCCGAGGGGCGATTCATAGAAGCGCCGCAGGCGCGGATCCAGGAAACGCGACCGCCACGGATCGTCCCAGTTCAGTTCCGCCACCTGCTCCCGGCCGAGGTAATGGGCGTCCGTGACCGGCATGCCGAGGTGATACAGGACGAAGCCGATTTCTTCCGCGCCAACGCCGGGCGGCGGAGCAATGGAGATACGCTCCGGCCGCGCGACGGGATCGAGGCGGATGGCAAGAGCCGGCTCGGGCCCCTCGCGGAGCTCCCATTCGATCCGCGCGCCGCGCTCGTCGACGAAGATCTCGGCCACCGCGCGGGCATTCGGCGCCCGGTCGGTGATCAGGGAAGCGCGGGCGGTGGCGGCCGGCAGCACACTCAGCAGCACCGCCGCGATGGGTGTAGCGGTTCGCCGGCGCGAGGTTGACGCAAGCGGCGGCATTACAGGTCGGAGGCTTCCGCGGCGGCCGGATCGTCGAGGGGAAACGAAGGACCGTTGTCGCGCCATTCTTCGGCCCGGAAGCGCCGGCCGCGGCCGAACGGCTCCGGCAATTCCATCACGGTGCATTGGACGCGGGATCCTTGGACGCGCACCCAGACGTGATGGTAGAACCAGCCCTCGGCGAAGCCCTCGCCGCGTTCAAGTCCGCGGAGGCGGCCGCCCGAGCTTCCGACTTCCATGTAGACGATGCCGTCGCGCTCCAAGCGCATGAACTGGTGGCCGTGTCCGCTGATGACGTAGGTGACTTCATAGCGGCGGCACAACTCATGGAGGGCGAACTCGCCGCTGCGGAGCCGAAGCGGCAAAATCCAGTACGGCTTGTGGAAGAAGACGAACTTGGGACGGCGGTCCCGGTGGGCCTGAAGGTCGGCTTCAAGGAACCGCAGTTGTCCGGAGCTCAGCTCGAGCGTCCGGCTGTTGTCCAGAACGGTGAAGTGCGCCTCCTGGTAGTTGAAGCTGTAGTACAGCGGCCGGCCGGCCTCACGTTCATAGATGGCCCGTGAGGTTTCAGAGAAGACGTCGTGATTGCCGGGGGTGAAATACAGGGGGAAGTGGCGGTACCGCTCGAACAGCGTGCGGAGACGGTCCCATTGTTGTTGCACGGTGGAATCCGGCCCGCGCTGGATCGTGTCGCCCACGTTGATGACGAAGTCGGGGTGGAGGAGATCGACTTCGCGCCAGACGCGGCTGTATACGCCGGGCCTGGCGTCGCCGGTGCGATCCCCGAGGATCGAGAAGTGGAAGTCGTTCTTCGGCTCGGTGACCGCGCGGACGGCCACGATGCCGCCCGAGATAAGCA
>CAYRPT010000186.1:0-7282 GCA_964425895.1 uncultured Solibacteraceae bacterium
CTGGCGCGTGTACAAGCTCGAGCCGTTCGCCGGGGCGCCGGGCCTGGGCGACGTAACGATACTCGAGTTCACCGAGGATGAAGGAGGGAGCGGAGGCGTTCGGGAGGTGCGACCTCATGATCCGGTTCCGGGCGAGGCGGTCACCGCGGGATCCGCCGTACCTCCGCCGAGGAACCGGTTCGACTGGACCTTTCAGCAGGCGGTGGTCGTGCCGGTGCATGTCTGGGAGGCTCCCGGGGCGGCGGAACAAGGTCTGCTCAGCGTGCGGTCGCGCTTCTCGGCGCTGCAAGATGTCATCTATAGCCGCCAGACAAGCACCGGGGTGCTGCTGCTGCTGTATCTCGCCGCGGTCGTATTCCTGCTGGTCGAGTTGGTCTCTCTGGTGATCGGCGTCTCGATTACCCGAACCATCACGAGCGCCTTCAGCGGCCTGTACGAGGCGACGCAGCGAATCAGTGGAGGTGACTTCTCGCACCGGATCGAAGTTAAAGGATCCGATCAGCTCGCGGCGGTCTCGGTCTCGTTCAACCACATGACGGAGCAGGTGCAGCGGCTGCTCGCCGTGGCCAAGGAGAACGAGCGGATGACGGCCGAACTGGAGATCGCCCGGGAGGTGCAGCGCCAGCTTTATCCCAAGAGCGTACCGTCTCTCCCGAAGCTGGAGCTGCGCGCCATCTGCAATCCCGCCCGGATGGTCTCGGGTGACTATTACGATTACCAGGCGCTGCGGGGCCGGAGCGCGGTGGTGGCGGTGGGTGACGTGGCGGGCAAGGGCATCTCAGCGGCGCTGCTGATGGCGACCTTGCAGGCGTCGCTTCGAACCCACGTGCGAAGCTGCCTGGAAGGAAGCTATGGCGGCGACACCGGCCCCGTCCCCATGTCGACGTCCCGCCTGGTGAGCCAGCTCAATCAGCAGCTCTACGCGGACACTTCGCCGGAGAAGTACGCCACGTTCTTCTTTTCGATCTACAACGACGACAGCGGCGAGCTCGCCTATACGAACGCCGGCCATCTCCCGCCGGTGCTGCTCCGGCGGGGCGAGGTGATTCCGCTGGAAGTCAACGGGATGGTGGTGGGCGCCTTTCCGTTCGCGCAGTACGGCGAAAGCCGCCTGCGCCTGGAGAGCGGTGATTTGCTGCTGGCTTTTACCGACGGGATCACCGAGCCGGAGAACGAGTACGGCGAGATGTTCGGCGAGCAGCGGGTGATCGACCTGATGCGGCGCAACGCCGGGCGGGACGTCGACGCGATCATTGGCGCGGTGATGGAGGCGGTGCGGGACTGGACCGGTTCGCCGGAGCTACAGGACGACATGACAATCCTCGTGGCGAGGAGGCGCTAGGCGCGTGAGAGGTCTCAGACGGCGGCTGGTCACCATCGGGGTGGCCGTGGGCCTCGTACTCGCGGTCGGCACGGCGGGCTTCGCGCTGGTGGAGGGCTACCCGCTGTTCGACGCGCTGTATATGGCCCTCATCACCATCACCACGGTGGGCTATCTCGAGGTGCACCCCCTGACCACGGCCGGGAGAGCTTTCAACATTGTGTTTCTGCTGCTCGGCGTCGGGGTCATGTTTTATGGGATCGGCGCCGTGACGCAGACGATTATCGGGTTGGAGCTGAGCGATTACTTCGAGCGGCGGCGGGTCAAACGAATGATTGAGAATCTGAAGGATCATTACATCGTTTGCGGTTTCGGGCGTGTCGGGCGCAGCGCCGCCGAGGAACTGCGGCGCGCGGGAGCGCCCTTCGTCGTGGCGGACGCGGATCCGCTGCGGGTGGAAGCGGCCGGAAAACGCGGAATGTTGGCCGTCGTGGCGGACGCCAAGAGCGACGAGACGCTTCGCGAACTGGGCATCGAACGGGCCCGGGGGCTGATCGGCGCGCTGGCCAGCGACGCCGACAACCTCTTTCTTATCCTTTCGGCCAAGGAGCTTAACCCGGCGCTGAAGGTGGCCACAAGGGTGAACGAAGAGCAATCCGAGAGCAAGCTGCGGCGCGCCGGCGCCGACGCCGTCTTCCGGCCGTACACGACGGCGGGCTACCGCTTGGCCCAAGCGATTCTGCGGCCGTTCGTTTTTGAGTTCCTCGATTTCACCAGCTCGACGGTGGACATGGGTTTGAACATCGGGATCGAGCAGATCCGAGTCGCTGAGGCGAGCGACCTGGCTGGCCGGTCTCTGAAGGATATGCAGCTTCGCCGCGACCTGGATATCATCGTTCTTGCCATCCGTAAGGGAGACGGCAGAATGCAGTTCAATCCCCCGGCGGACGCCGTCGTGGAAGCCCGGGACCACCTGATCGTTATGGGGAACCTCCAGCACCTTCGAAAGCTCGCGGAGCGGATGGAAGGAGTCAGTGCATGAAGGCGCTCACCGCCGCCCAGATGCGGGAAGTGGACCACCGGACCGTCGAGCTCGGTATTCCCGACATTGTGTTGATGGAGAATGCCGGACATCGCGTGACGGAGTTGTTGGCCGGGAAGTTCTCGCCGCTGTCGGGCCAACGGATCGTCGTTTTCTGCGGGAAGGGCAACAACGGGGGTGACGGCTTCGTGGTCGCACGCCAGCTCTTCACCCGCTACTACCCGGCGCGGCTCGACGTGGTCTTCGCCGGCGAAGAAAGTGAACTGACAGGGAGCGCCGCCGCCAACTTCCGGATGCTGCGCGCGTGCGAGTGTCCCGTGACTGACGCAATCACCCCGGAGATGCGACGGGCGACCCTCGTCATCGATGCCCTGCTGGGTACCGGATTGACCGGGCCGCCGCGGGGGCGGGTGCTCGATCTGATCCGCGAAATCAACGGCGGCTTCCGCGGGGCGCGAGTGGTGGCGGTGGACATACCGTCGGGGCTGGCCAGTGACACCGGGCAAGTTCCGGGAGAGGCGGTGCGGGCCGACTATACGGTGACCTTCACAGCGCCCAAGATCGGCCAGGTGATGCCTCCGGGCTGCGATTACGTGGGCGAGCTCCATGTAGGCGTCATCGGCTCTCCGCCGTTCCTGTGGGAAGACAACGACGAGATCGACGTGGCTGTGAGCGGACCGGCGCGCTTCGTGCATTTGTTCGCGCCCCGCGAACCGGGAGGTCACAAAGGGACCTACGGACACGCACTGGTTCTTGGCGGCTCGCGCGGCAAGACCGGAGCGGCGGCGATGACCGGGATGGCGGCGCTGCGTGCCGGCGCCGGGCTCGTGACGGTGGCGTCGGCGGAGTCGGCGATTCCGGTCATCACGTCGCATGCGGCGGAGATCATGACGGAGGCGCTTCCGGAAACGAAATCGGGAGCGCTGGCGGCGCTGGCTTTCACGAGCGGGCGGATCGAGGCGGCGATGCGAGGGAAAGCCGTGGTGGCGATCGGGCCGGGGCTGTCAACCGAGGTGGAAGCGGCCGAGGTGGCGCGCCGTGTGGTGACGGAATGCGAGCTGCCGCTCGTCGTGGACGCCGACGCGCTGAACGCGCTGGCGGGAGTGTCCTTTCGAGGGCGGCCGAACATGGTCCTTACACCGCATCCGGGAGAGATGGCGCGCCTCGCCGGAACGACCGCAGCCGAAGTTATGGAAGACCGGCTGAGCTGCGCACGCGGTTTCGGCCGTGCGAGCGGTGTGATCCTGGTGCTAAAGGGTCAGCGGACGCTGATTGCCTTGCCCGACGGCCGGGTGTGGATCAACCCCACCGGAAGCCCGGCCATGGGTACCGGTGGAACGGGCGATATTCTCACCGGGCTGATGGCCGGCTTGATCGCCCAGTTCCCCGACGATATCGAGAGCGCGGTGCTGGCCGCCGTCTGGATTCATGGCCGGGCGGGCGAGATAGGAGCCCTTCGCCTCGGGGAGCAGGGGCTGGTCGCTACGGATCTACTGCGTTTTCTCCCGGAGGCGATCGAGGATGCGCGAAGTCTTCCGGACCGCCTCTGAACCGGATACGATCGCGCTGGGTGAGAGGCTGGCGGCGCGCCTGGCCCCGGGAACGGTGGTGGTACTCACCGGCCAACTGGGCGCGGGGAAAACGACGCTGGCCAAAGGCATCGTCCGGGGACTGGGCGCCGCGGAGCCCGATGAGGTTTCAAGCCCCACCTTCACTCTGATTCATGAATACGGAGATCCGCCCCGCGTCTACCACGTGGACCTTTACCGGCTGGACGACGCGGCGCAGGTGGAAGGTTTGGGGATCGAAGAGCTCTTCGGCGGCGATGCGGTGGTGCTCATCGAATGGGGCGAGCGGTTTCCGGAGCTGCTGCCGGCCCATCACGTCGAGATCGAGCTCCGCCGCCTGGGGGAGGAGGAGCGCGAGATCGAGTTCCGCGAAGGCCTTGCTCCAACACCTCGCTCAGGCGGGAATCCCGGGAGTTATCGTTGAGGCGGCTTAGCCTGCGTATCCCACGCGTGGAGTAGCAAAAGGCCGTTCGGATCCGGCACAAACAATTGAGCGCGAGGCGAGGCTCTGAGCAGTACCACTCGACGAAATCGGTAATGGCGTGGTCGTAGGTCCGCTGACCGCTCTTGGACGTGAGACTGTTCAAGACCCCCGTTTTCGACTGTTCGAGGTCGGGGAGCGCCGGGATCTGCTTTGGTGCTCGTCTCTTCTTTCCGAATTTCGGCATTGGCGGCGGTCTCCTTGACCGCCGCTTGTTTGGACGCTCGAAGAGGACTGCCGCGGCGCTACGTGGAATGGGCCTCTGGTCCGATACACCGTTTTGGTGCATAATGGTGTTATGAAGGTGGCTGAGAAGGCGGTTCGCCAGAGCGTCAGCCTGCCTCCCCGCCTGGCCAAGCAGGTGGCTGGCATGGCCAAGAGCCGAAAGCTGAGCAAGAATCGCATGTTGTTGGAACTGATCGAGAACGGCATCGGCGCAGAGAAGCGAAAGCAGCAGCAGTTTTTCGCCCTGGCTGAGCGTTTCCGCAACGAGCAGGATCCGGAAGCGGCTAACCGCTTGGGCGATGAGCTCGGCAGGATGGTCTTCGGCGGCTGATGCCGCGGCTCGAACGATGGGAAAGCCTGTCCGGAGGGGTACGGCAACATCTGATCGAGCGGATGCGTGATCGCGCGATCAGCATCTCGGATCTCAATCAACTTCACCTGTGGGTCGAGGCGCGCCCTGAAGTGCCCGACGGTGACTGGTAAAAGGATTTCGGCTCCTTCAAGATCTGCGGCAGCGGAGCCTACCCCAAGACGTTCCCGGTCCGAGGGCAAGCTGCAAAGGGTGAAGCCCCCTGATCAGTGCCCCCCCTTCAGTCCCTCAAATAGAAGTCCACGGTCGAGACCGCGCGGACCGTCTTAGAGCCGGGGGAAGTAGGCGGCAACCGTCACGCCACGCTGGCGGCGTAGACGGCCGCGGCGTCCTCCTCGGCCCCGGCGCGGCCGGCGCGAACGATCAGCAGGGTGAGATCGTCCTGCTGGGGCCGGCCGCCGGCGAAGCTGCGGACGGCGTCGAGGATCTCGTCGCGAACGGCGGCCGCGCTCCGGCTCCCGGATTGGCGTAGGATCCGGGTCAGCCTCGCCTCGCCGAACTCTTCGTCCCGCGCATTCGCGGATTCGATCACGCCGTCGGAATACAGGACCAAAAGATCGCCGGCCCGGAACTCGGCCTCGCCCTGCCGGAAGGGGGCGTCCGGAAGGACGCCGAGCACCGGCCCGCCCTCCTCGAGCCGCAGCAGATCGACGGCGCCGCCGGGCGACTCCCGGAGGAGAAACGGCGGCGGGTGCCCGGCATTCACGTAGCAAAGCTTCCGGGCCTGCGAATCGTAGTGACACCAGAACATGGTGACGAAGGTGGACGGCGGAGTGCGCGCAAAGAGCAATTCGTTCAAACGCCGGGTGGCGCCTTCAAGATCGATGGAATCCGTCAGAGCGCAGTTCGACCGGACCGCGCCGTGCAGGACTCCCATCAGCAGAGCGGCCGGCAGCCCCTTGCCCGCGACATCCCCGAGGATCATAGCGACGCGCTCATTCGCCGCTTGAAAAACATCATAGAAATCCCCGCCCACCTGCCAGGCGGGGTCGCATGCGGCGGCGACGTCGAGGTTGCCGGGCGCTAACGGATCCCGGGGAAGAAACCCTTGTTGCACGTTCCGCGCGAGCTCCAGTTGCTGTTCGAGCTGTTTGCCACGGATGTAGCCGCGGAAGCGGAGGCCGAGAAAGGCCATGGCCGCCAGCAGGGCGATGGCCGCTGAGATGCTGACGATCATATTGCGGCGCAGCCGGCCGAACTCCGCCCCGACTCCTTCCCAATGCAGGGCGATCTCCATCAGCGTTGGGCCTCCGGCCCGCGCCGGCAGCGGCGGCGGCTCCGGGGGAGCCGGCGGCGCCTCGGGCCGCCCGGCCGGCGTTTCCCTGCGCTGACCGATGCGCCCCCAGCGGATGCGAAGCGTGCGCAGCGCAACCAGAAGGCGTCCGTTGGGCGTATTGAGGACGCGCGACAGCGGATCGCCGGAATCGAATTGCGACCGCAAATCCGCCGGAGAGAAAGTGGGGCCCCCGGGAGAGCCCGCGGAGGCGAGGACCTCGCCACGCAAGTTCACCAGCCGGATCCAGGCGATCTGCGACCTCCGCTCCTCAAGGATCCGTTCGAGAACGGGGCCCGCCTCCTCGGGTTTTTCGACATCCCCTTCCCGCACCAGTTGGAGGATGTACGAACCGTGCCGCGCGGCCTCGCGAGACAGTTCCTCGCGAACCAGCCGCTCGGCGACGAACTGGTAGTTACGCACCGACTGGTACAGCAGCAGCAGGCCCAGCAGGCCTCCGATCACGAGCAGCAGTTTGAAGAGCAGATAACCCGGAGCCTGGCGTACCGGCACGATTCCTCCACGGCGGTCCCCGTGATTCGCCGCCTCTTGAATTATAGGCGGTGCGCGGCCTGAGGGGCTGGGAGCGGGAGGGGATCGAAATTCCCTGCGATTCCCGGGGACGTGAACGCACTATCCCTCTAAGTGACCTGTGGTATACCTCGCCTGCCCGCCGCGATGGTCATGGCCTTGACGTGGCCGGCCGCGGCCTGGTGCGAGCAGCCGGCGGCGCCGCCGGCCGATCCGGCCTATGCGCACCGCGAGCGCGCCTATGCCGCGGTAGCACGACGCGACTATGACGCGGCGGTCAGCGCATTCGAACGGGCCGTCGCCGCCGACCCGCGCGCCTCGACGACACGAAAGGACTTCGCCTACGCGCTGCTCCGGGCCGGCGAAAGCGAGGCGGCGCGCGACCAGTTGGAGGAGGTGACGCGCCTCGATCCGGAGGATCATCACGCCGCCCTCGAGTACGCCTTTCTGTGCTTCGAAACCAGCCGCGAG